>CAYZHU010000132.1:0-5159 GCA_964477585.1 uncultured bacterium | reverse complement strand
CGGACGCAACCGCCAATTTAGAAAAGCTCCAAGGAACAACAACTCAAGGCCTAAACGAGCCTTTCGACACAACTAGTTCTTTCGGGGTTCGAAAATTTCTATCGTTTCGCCATCGAAGCTGATTGAATCTAGTTTGCGATATGAAATCCGATCCTGCGTGAGCTTTTTAGTCGACTCTCCCACTATGATCGGCACCGAATAGGCTTTGGTCAGATTTTTTAGATGCAAAGCCAAGTCGACTGTTTTGCCAATGGCAGTATAGGAACTATGGAATTTAGATCCCATGTCTCCCACATGGGCGATTCCTGTATTGATTCCAATGCCGATTTGCATGGAAAGTTTCAAAGATTGTATTGCGAAAGCAGATTTTACCGCTAAATATGCATGATCGGCGACACTCAAAGGAGCGTTCCAAAGGGCCATAATCTCATCGCGGACATATCTATCCACAATCCCCTTTTCATCAAAAATAACCTGATTTAATTCGCTAAGATAGTGGTGTAAAAACTGTTTCAATTCCAACGCTGAGAACGATCCCGTAAGGCGCGGAAATTCCCAAATATCGGCAAAAAGAACGGTAAGCTCTTTACTTTCTCCCTTTAGCGAGATGTCCCCTTTTTTACGAATAATTTCATCCAGAATATCGGGAGGCACTTTGCGGCCTAAAAGCCTTTTGATTTCTCCTTTTTCTCTTTTATCCCCAACGTAAGCGCAGAAAAAATCGAGCAGGAACAGAATGATCAGCGTCGGCATCGGGAAGAAAAAAGCCAACACGATCTGATAGCTCTTCCAAAACCAATAGTTCGCCGCTTGCATGATGACAATTATGAGAAGACAGACGCTAAATGAAGCGACTCTTCCTATGTGAGGAAAGACAACGGCAGCAATTATCCCTATAATAAGAACGAGAGCAACTGCACCTCCCCTCCCCCAGTTTGGCTTGTACGGGAGATAGCGATCGATGATGCCGCTTGCAATAGTCGCTTGTATTTCAACCCCAGGGAAGACTGGAGAAATAGCAGTTGCGAAAAAATCGGAAAAGGCAGTTGCCGTCACCCCGATGAAAATCAATTTTCCTTCGACATCCTCTTTTTTCACTTTTCCACTGAGGACATCTGTCGCTGATAAATAAGGGAAAGAAAAAGGAGAGCCTCTAAAAGGGACCAGGATTCTGCCCCATGGATCAGTTCGGATTTCCATATCTCCTAATTCGATCGATTCCACTACCAGCTGATCTTTCGATTTTGAAATGTGTATGCCTACGTCTTTATCAGATCTTTGCTGTAGAGATAGAAAAGTTTGCGCTGCTTGGAGAGCTAAAGCTGGGTAGACATTTTCGCCTACTCGGAGAAGAAGCGGAGAAAATCGGAGAATTCCATCGGCATCAATCGTAGTATTGATAAAACCGCCAAAAGGAGTTGCCTCTTGGAATAAAGCTAGATTTCCAATAAATCCTTCCATTTCAGAGATCAACGTATGAAGCGCTTTTTCTTCTGTTAATGAAAGCAGTGGCTTTGGGAGAGTTCCTTCTCTTTTCTCTTGAGAGGAAAGCGCAAATCCAAGGACCACTTTCCCTTTTTTCAGCGCATCAGCAAAAACGGAATCTGCATCGAGACGCTCCCTTGCATCGTTCAATTCGGTGGCAATATTCGGTGGATTGTTCAGCGCTTTTAGCACGATGTCGACCGGATTTTCTTGAGGCTCTGAAAAGACCATGTCAAAGACGACCACTGAAGCTCCAAGACGATCCAATTGAGTTGTTAACTGAGCGATTTTCGACCTGTCCCAAGGCCATCTACCCTCCTTTTCAAGGCTCAAATCATCGATGGCGACTATCGCAATCGAAGGATGAGGAGAGAGCGGCGCATGATAAAGCCTGACCTCTTGATCATATGTATTTTTTTCTAATTGGATTATCCATTGATTGAAAAAAGGAGGCTGAAAATAAAGAATGGCAGTGATCAAAAAGACAACTGTCAACGAAATGAAAAGTAGGATTTTTTTCTCTTTCTCCATCTATATTTTTTATATGGTGATTGAAAATTTTTTTGTCGATAGTATATTATACTGACAAATAGGTGCAGCATGAGAATCCTCTGTCTATTGGCTTTGATACTAACGACAATTTGCGAGTGTGCGGAGACGGTAGGGACCGTCACTGCCGTAGAAGGCTCCTTGAAAGCAACAAGCAGAGATCATGGAGGGAGAACTCTAAGTCAAAATTCGGAAATCTATCTGGGCGATCTTTTGATAACCAATGCTACATCAAAAGGAGAAATCGAGTTTACTGATGGGACAGTCCTCCTTTTGATTCCGAACTCTCAATATAGCATAGACGCCTACAATACTGGATTGGACGATAACAAATTTTGGGCTAAACTCAAGAGAGGCGGTGTCCGCCTTTCTACTGGGATGATTGCCAAAAAAAACCCAGAGAATTTTCAGCTCAATACTCCGAATGCGACAATCGGCGTCAGGGGAACTACTTTTGTAGCTAGGATGCTGGATGGGAATCTTTATGCCGGAAGCTCTTCAGGAGACATCACTCTCTCAAATAACGGCGGGTCACTTTCTTTGAGCGAAAATCAATATGGGATGAGTACCTCTTCGCTATCAGCGCCAAAAGCCCTTTCTTCTATGCCGGATGCATTGAACCCATCTAATTTTACGCCGCCTAGCGGAGGAATGCCCCCTAGTCTACCTATTTCCAAAGGCTTTGCCTGGGGACCTGCTATCGGGGCTACTGTTGTGATCTGCACAGTAGTTGGCATAGTAGTAACTGCGGCAACTCAAACACAACCAACCTTCTCTCATAGCGGCAATACGGTAATTCCTGACCGCCCCCAACCCCCTCCTCCTCCTCCCGATTGATGTGCATTATTTTTTATGCGATATTTGCCTCTGGAGCATTGCGGTCCGGCCCAATTTAGCTGATTTTTCATCCAGGATCTTGCCTATTGAGTTAAATCCTTGCTGAGAGGTTCGCAAATCGCTTCTCGCGCATTTGGAGGTTGGTGAATCATTTTACAAAAACTATTATCTCTCGTAGAATCGATGCTTATGACACTCAAAATCTTCCCTCTTTTTCTTCTCTCCATTCTTGGTTTATTTGGAGTTGAGAAAACATTCGTCCCTTATGAGCCAGAAGTCATCATCTTGTTTGGCACATTGTCTGAGAGAATTTATCCCGGCCCACCCAATTACACGAGCATCGAAAACGGAGACGCGCCTGAGTCTGTGCTGATCCTCAAACTCCCCCAGCCGATCCAAGTAGGAAATCCCGATACAGAACCCCGAAATCAACCAGAAAAAGATGTCCTTGAAATCCAACTAACTGTAGCAGAAACTCTTCCCCCATCATTCAATAACCAACACTTCCTTATTAAGGGTTCCCTGTTCCATGCCTTTGAATCCAATCATCATACTCTTGTAGTCATGATGCCCACCGAGATAATTATTTCGCCTACCCATTCATTCGATTAAAGAGAGCCACGGCATTCCGAACGGGATAACTTGCCGGAAAATTGGTTTGTTTAATCCATTCAACGTTCACGG
The DNA here is from genome assembly GCA_964477585.1 of uncultured bacterium. Lineage (GTDB taxonomy): Bacteria > Chlamydiota > Chlamydiia > Chlamydiales > SM23-39 > CAYZHU01. The sequence goes on along the minus strand of CAYZHU010000132.1, from coordinate 1,604 downwards.
GAACGGAGGCTTTAAAGGGATCTTTATTTTTGAAATGTCCATTGCTCTCGGATGGGGCCTTTCCGCAAAGAGAGGAGAGCAATCGCAATTGCGAAAATCATATGAAGAAGAACAATGGAGAGGGATTGGTGGGAAAAAGAACTTAAGGCGCAGGCGAAGAGCACGGCAGCGACTAAACCATTCAAATAGCGCAAATTACGAGCGTATTCGGCAAATGACGTGACAGATATAAGAGTGATAAGGGCCCCGAGAATCGGATCGATGTCATAAAGCAGCCCTTCCACTCCAAGAGCGGTAGGAATGGCGATGATGGCGACGCCGAGGAATACAGAGATCGAAAGGTTCCAGGGAAAAGTAAGCCCAGAGAGCGATGCTTTGAAAAGAGCAAAGAGCGGTTGATCCATGGAAATGGGGAACGTGTCGGGTTTTTCTCCTGGGCAATTCCCTCCGAAGAAGAGAAGCTGAAAGAATGTTTTTTGCTTTGAATGACGCAAATATTGGATCGAAGCGGCGACTTCTCCAATGGCAAATGGGATGGGAATGAGCATGCAAATAGCCGTGACGAGGCAAAGAGTGCACCATGTTCCGACAGCCAGAGGTTGAAGGATGATAAGGATCGTGCTCACAATACTGACCGGTATGACCAAAATGCCAAAGACCAAGACAAGCCATGGAGCAGTGCGCCACCGATTAGCGCCTCCTTGGCAAATGGAGAAAAATTCCATAGTATAAGCAAAAGCGCCAAGTCCTGCGTCAGAAACAGGAAAAGCTTTTGAGACATCCGACTCGAGTACTCCTTTTGTCCCTGGAGTGAAAAAAGGATCCCAGACTGTATCGATGTACCCCAATTGATAGGCAGAGAGATAGCGAGCCAGCATCCAGCAGATAAAGGCAAAAAAAGCGATCGGCAGCCGCTGCGGCCAACTAGAAGGGTTATAAGACCATCCTGGCGGAATGGTGGGCTTTTCTTTAAGGCTGTGGCCTGGCATTGGATGAAGTGTGATAGCGAGCGCAATGACCCAGCAGCCGATGAATGTATCATTGACGTAAGAAGCGGCATTGGGGGCCCAGAAGAGAAGCGGAGAGAACTGAAGCCAAATGCCGATAGCTGCAATCGCCCATATTCCGATGGCCGTTGGATTGCGGCGGCATCTAAGTCCCAAAATGATGAGGGCTAAGCTGCAGAAAATATTGCTCACGATGAGCGGGAGGCTTTTGTAGCCGAATGTTGCGGTCGATGCGAGAAGCCAAAGCCCGAGCAGGCTAATTGTGAAATAGACTTGGACTGGAATTTTATCTTCATTCATGGTGCAACTTCTTTTGAGGCTAGGAGTCATGGGATGTTCGACGACGAAGACCTCTTTTCCTCACTTTTCCTTTTAGCGGAAGAAGAAAAAAAAGATCAAGGAGCAGTTATGCGGTTTTTTGCCTTCTCGCAAATTCGAGGCGAAAAAAACATCTCCCTCAATTCGAGTCCAGCACAAAAACGAAAAAACCCCGCTAAAGGCGAGGTCGTTTTTGGGGGCGGGCGGACTCGAACCGCCGAAACCCGAAGGTGAGGGATTTACAGTCCCTTGCAATTGCCGCTATGCGACACCCCCAGA
>CAYZHU010000131.1:0-5162 GCA_964477585.1 uncultured bacterium | reverse complement strand
TACAAGCCTAAAAAAATGCCGGGGATTTCTCCCCGGCAAAATTCTTCCTTATACAGGGAATTCGAATTTCACTTTGTAAACTCTTTGCAATGCTGCTTTAAGGGTTGGTTCTGTTTTGCAAAGGTCAACCAATCCCTGCCAATCATGGATCTCCAATTTCTTACCAGAAATAGAGGCGACATGGCTCGATAGATCTCTATTGTTATTGATTAATCTCCAACAAATGAGAGGATCTTTCGATGCTGCTTCGATGATCTTAGGGCGATTGATTTGCGATTCCTGGAAACTCTCGAGGAGCGATCTCACGCCTGGATCCCTTCCTCCCGATTGTATCCGTTTTTCAAGATGTTCAGAAATCGTTTTATAACTTGCGGCGATATCGTGGATAATACGAAGCCTTCTATCTTTTGTATTACAGAGAATCTCTGTATCTCGAACTTTTGTATACGTTTTGACAAAGAGGCAGTGCTTACAGTTAATTAATGTCCAATCCACTAGCTGATCGTTCATCTTAGCAGCCTCATTGTGGGAGAGCTTAGTATCGAGCAGCTTAGTCAATGTATCGACATTCGGAATCTCTTCTTCTCTGATCCCGAGGATACGACCTAGATATTCTGTTTTTCCAACTGCTAAAGGTCCTCGAACAAAAGTAATCGCCCAACTATCATAGAGCTCTTTCATTCGGTCTGAAATAGTTTGATTTTTACCTTTTGCCTCTTCGAAAATAAACGCTCGATCTTCCACTCGCTCTTGCGTGAACTGAGGCCCTTGAAGCTTAATTTCCACCTTATCTTTATTTGTGACTGAACCTAAAAGTTGTCCTGCATTCGGAAGTCCCTGAGGGATCTTGTCATTAGGCCTAAGCTGCAATTTACCATCTGCCCATGCCATGATCCGAGCCCCATATTTATCATCTAGCGGGCTAAATGGAACCAAAGCATTGGTGAAAACCTCTAAGCTATTAGGACCTCTCCCCTCAGTTGCAAATAAATGGAGCTCCTTTTTTTGATCTTGTGTAAGCTCAGAGCTTTCGATCAAATCTAGCTTTTTATTGAGATAGGCTCGAACATCTTCGAAAGCATGGAGGAAAGCTGATCTTCTCACACCATCAACTTCATTAGTAAAAAACTCATACAGTTTTACTTTGCGCAGAGCTTTATAGAGATCAAAATATTTTGAGAGATCGCCATTCAATATCTGCGTGACATAGTCTTCAATGTCCGACTTAATAAAAACATCCTCTTTTTTTACTCTTTTCAAGAAGGCATCTTTCGTAGTTGGATTCCCATTTTCATCCACGTTCATCAATGATGCATAGGGCATTTTGGAGGGAAACTCGACAGATTTTGGCGCTGCCGGCGCTGCAGCTTGCGGCCGAAATCCCGGTTCTTCTGCTGCTGCCGGTTCATTTCTATTTCCTAGGGCGCCATTCTCCACAGATGCCGGTGTTGCTGCTACTGACAGAGTATCAGCTCCATTGGTTTGTTGGCTGTATGCATGACGTGCGATCAAATCCCTTAAAATGATCTCTGCCGTAGTCGTTGTATCTTCACCATTTAGAGAAAACCCTTTTACATAGTGGATTGACGAATCGTCTTTAAGATCAAACGTCACTTTTTTATCTTTTGGAGCTTTAGGACGGGACTCATCAGTGATCTTGATATTCCCAATTCTTTGTGAGTCAATTTGCAAAGATTCGAATGCGGCATCAAACACAAGAGCGAGGAGATCAGCTTCAGGCATGCTCATCCTCATGATGAAGTCCTCATCCGCATCTACATAACCAGCCTCTTGTGCATATCGGATCAGATCGGACTTCTTATCTGGCTTTAGGTTCAGGTTCCATTGTTGAATATTCTCGCATAACTTTTTTGCCGCTGTCGTACCGCTCTGTTCTAAACATCTGGGGATATCAAATTTGAGACAGCGGCCAGTCCTCAAGTGCTTCATAGAAAGGATGTATAGAGGGACTTTGTACTTTTCTGCAAAATCAAATACTGCCTGAGCAGCTTCTGTATTTTCAGAAAGGTTATGGGTTGTATACTGCTGCCCATTATCTTCAGAAAATCCTCCCAGCCAAACAATCCGGTCGATTTTTCTTGCTAATGTCCCTGCTGTGATTGCTGGATTATCATTCGCCTTCAGAAATGCTGCAATGGTATCAGCTGGGGAAAGGAGCAATAGGGTACGGGATTTATCTGGAGAACTGAGGAGATTGCAATACAAACCAGTTAACATCGCGTTTTCAGTCTGATGATTTTCATCAGATCCTTTTATAAGATTGGGAAAATGTCCCGATACAACATCTAATATCCGTTGCGAAGCTCCATGCGTATCTTCAATTTTTCTGTGGTGTTCTGCAACAACCACCTTTTTTCTCGGATCAAGAGTTATAGCAGTTAAATCATCGGTTTCACCATCTTCACAGATAACCGGTGTTTTGGTTGTATAAGTGTTGTTGGGCAAAAAAGTGCCTGGTCCGACCGATTTAGGATCGAACGGCGCAGCCAAAGGACGCTTTTTCGTATCGATCTTCGGCTGTGAATCGGAACTTAGATTAGGAACCGCTGCTGCGGCTACTGGTGCTACTGCTGCCATATAGTCTCCTTAAGTTTTTTAAGAGGCGAACGTTTTAAAACTTAAGGAGTTTTATTGCAAGTCCTATCTATACCGAGAAGGGTTCAAAAAATCGGATTATGGCCCCGGAAAATGCATCATTTTTGAGGAAAAACCGTCGCAAAAATAAACCACAGAGATAGACACCACAGAGAGAAATTAAAGTTAAAAACACATTCGCCGAATGCCATCCTTGAGAGTCTTCACGTTAAAGTTAATCAACAGGCCTACCCGATATTCGCCCAATTTCAGATAAGACAAAATAGCTGTGCTTCAAGCCGCAGAGTTTTCGGAGAAGGAACCTCGGTTCGGTATCGATCTCGCACGGAATTTTCTATAATTTCTCTCTGTGGTTTCTATCTCTGTGGTTTTTATATTTCCCTTATCTCTGGCGGATCCAGAGTACTTGACATTTCCCGATGATCTCTTTTTTCGAGGCGGCAGCAGGAACAAGATAAGTCATCCCTGCATGGAGAGGCTCGGAGTTGCCATCGACACGGATCTCCCCCTCTCCTTCCATGCAGAAAAAGATGTGGTAACTTTGATGCGTTGCCGAGACATGCCATTCATCAAAAATATCGACTTTCATCACGGTGAAATAGGGCGAATCGACGAGGAGGATCATCTGGTGATGCAGATCGCTCTCCATATGATGCGGGGTTGCTTTCGCTTCTTTGTGATCTCCCCAATGGATCGAGGCGAGAGCCTCCTTGAGATGGAGTTCCCTCTGCCTCCCCCAATCATAGAGGCGATAGGTCGTATTGGAATTTTGCTGGATCTCGTAGAGAAGTGTCCCTCCGCAGATCGCATGGACCCTCCCTCCCGGGATATAGACCGCTTCATAGGAGTGAAGATCGATCTTTTCCAAAACCTCTTCTGTTTTCTTTTTCTCGATCGCATCGAGAAGTTCTTTCTCGCTGATCCCTTTTTTCAAACCGGCATAGACCGATCCTGGCTCGAGCGCGACCCACATCTCCGTTTTGGGCTCCCCATTTAATTTTTCTGCTCTTGACTCATCGGGATGGACTTGAACGCTCAAATGCTCTTTCGCATCGATGATCTTCAAGAGAAGAGGAAACCGCTCCCCTTTTTTTCCAACTCCAAGGAGCTCTTCTCCCAGTTTTTCCATGAGTTCCCGAAGGGTCATCCCCTTGTATTCCCCATTTGCGACGACGCTCATCCCTTCGTCCCGGTCGGAGATTTCCCAAGATTCCGCTTTTCTTCCCCCCTTCGGCGTTCGGCGATACTTTTTAGCAATCCGGTCTCCGCCCCAGACATAGTCTTGATAAATCGGTTCAAATCGTATGGGATACATCTTTCAACAACTCATTTTCATTTGATTCTTCAATTTGTTTTCTAAATCGCTCCAAAATCCTCTCAAACGGAGCCAATAGTTTCGCCTCCAAAAAGGGAAATTCATTCATCCCTTTTTGATCGAGGGCTTGGAGCACATCGGAAATCCGGAGATTCTCCACAGTTCTTGCAGGGACATACCCAGTTCCCACCTTCAAAAGGAGCTTGCAATCGACCAATTCTTGAAGAATTGGGTTTGTCAACGCCACAGGAATTTGGTACCTCTTCACTAAAAGCTCCCGGCTCAATGGAGTCTCCCCCTTTTGAAAACGGGAGATGGCCATATGGACAATCCAAAGGCTGATAAGTCTTTTGAAATTCTGACTGACTTTGCCAACTTCTCTCTCAAATTCATGTTCTTCCAACGATTGGTGTGCGTAGCTGATTTCAGCCCCGAAGAGGAAGAGAAACCAACTCAGCTGCACCCAAATAAGGAACAAAGGAAGAGCGGCCATGCTCCCATAAACGGCCCCATAGCGGCTCACCCCTACCTGAAAGTAGATATATCCCCATTGGCCAATTAGATACAAACATCCTCCAAAAAATCCCCCCAAAATCGCGGACGTGAAACGGATCTTTGTATTGGGGAGGAACAGATAAAAAAATGTGAATAAGCAAGAGAACAGCATATAAGGGATGATTTTGACTAAAATAGCAGCTTTTGAGACGACATAGACGGCAACGCTGTTAAAAAGGATGAAAAAGAAAGGCCCGATCAGCATAAGGGCAAAATAGTCGCTGAAAATCCGTCTCCAACTGCGCGTTTTTTTAACCCCCCAAATCTGATTGAGAATCTTCTCCAAATCATTGAGCAGAAGGCAAACCGTCCAAAACAATATGCCTAGACCAATCCCTGCAACTAATCCCCCTTTCGCCTGTTCTAAAATCTGATCCGAATATTTGAACATCTCGACTAAAACTGCATTTTGGTCTTGGAAATTTTGAAGAAGCTGATCGCGGAGATAGTCGCGGTAGCCAAATCCATTTGCGATCGCAAACAACAGAGCGAAAATCGGAACGATCGACATCAAAGTATAATAAGTTAAAGAAGAGGCGCTTAAGGAACATTTATCCTGGATGAACCCCCGGATCGAAAGGTAGCCGATCCTCAAGATTTTGAAGAAGAGCTTCCTGAGCCCCTTTTCTCGTTCCAAGGGGAAATTCCAAAGGTCGTCTTGAAAAAACTTCCTAGA
>CAYZHU010000130.1:0-5163 GCA_964477585.1 uncultured bacterium | reverse complement strand
CAATCGAGCAGTCGCCTATATCCAAGAGGAGATGAAAGATTTTCCTCCTTATCAAGAAAATCCTCCCGCAGGCCTTCTCCGCTATCTTCAGCTCTTCGCCGATCGGCAGTCGGGAAAGATCCAATTGGCCCTAGTCGTGAATGCAGAAAAAAGAAGTTCCATTCTCGATGCCTTTTGCAAGCGTCTATTAAAACACGATCTATGGCACTCCATTTGGCTTAATTTCCATCCAGCCAGTTCCAATCGGGTTCTGGGAGATAAGTGGGAACTGATCGAAGGAGAACCGTTTCTTTGGCAAACACTCCACAACACTCCCATTGCCTTTCATCCTGGGGCCTTTTCCCAATCCCATCTTCCCCTTTTTGAGAAGATGCTCCAAACGATCGATTCTTGGGTTGAGCCGCAAAAGCAAATCATCGAACTTTATGCCGGTGTCGGCGCGATTTCCCTCTCTCTTTCTTCCAAAGCCCCCCAGTTCGATCTCGTCGAGAACAACCCATTCGCCCACCTCTCTTTTCAACAGAGCACCTCGGATCCGAAGTTCACCTATCATTGTACAAACGCCTCCTCCGAATACATCTCGGACGGAGCGCTCATCATCGTCGATCCACCTAGAAAAGGCATTGAACCCTCTCTCATTCAAAAATTGGGCCAATTAAAAAAAGCGGAATTGATCTACGTCAGTTGCAATTTTGAGAGTTTTTGGAGAAACAGCGAGGAGCTGATCCAAGCGGGCTGGCATCTCCGAAAAGGAGAGGGATACCTTCTTTTCCCCGGCACAAACCACGTCGAAATCTTAGCTTATTTTACAAAATAACTTATTCGGGAATGGGTGAAAGGGCTCTGCGTGGAAGCAAAGACAGCTCTTGATCTTGTTTTTTTCTCACGGCTTCTTCCCGGAATTTTCTTGAAGGGTAAAGACAGCATCTAAAAACGCCCCCTTCCCGATCGACCCAATAAGAAGGCAGCAAATGGGGACATCTTTTGTCGTAAACAGTGGGTCTAACACTCCAAAAAATGCAACCGGTACATCTGTGGAAACAGGTTAACAGATCGAAGATGAGGCAAAGCGGGTTTGCATCGCATGGAAAGCTCTCATATTTTCCTTGCCGTTCTTCCATAAGTTGTTGAGGAGGCGGTGAACCAATTGGAATCATAGGCGCATTCCGAACTGATTGCCCGATTCGTATCTTTTGAGTCCCGAATAGAAAACTAGAAAGGCTGTTCCGACAAAAATGAGAGAACTGCTTGAAAGAATCGCCAATTTGAACCAGGAAAAATTCCGAAGCAGCTCAACAGGGAGATAGCCAATAAGACCTGCGGGAATAACCGTGAACATGACGAGTTGCAATAGGCCTGAGTAAATGTTAGTGGGATAAAGGGAGAATACAAAGAGAGAGTCGAGATATCTTTGCGAAACCGAGTCGATAGGCCCAACCCAAAAGGTGAGGCTATTTACGATGAGTCCGATCGACGTGTAAATTAGAGTGCCCGAGAGAATCAAAATGAAAACTAACGGGAAGGAAGAGGCTTTAAATCCTCCGAGTAGGAGGAGAATCGCTGCTGTTAATAAATGGCCCCATCCTTTGGAACGGGACTTAGAGCTTGCCAGGTGAAGAAGGAGATTTTTTGGTTGTGTCATAAAAGGATCTAGATCGCCATTGAGGATAAGGAGGCCTAAGTTTCTCACTCCACCAAAGCAGATATTAGAGAGGCCATAAGCGGCAGAGAGCATTGCCATCGAGGCGGCCATATCGTCGATTTGCCATCCTCCGATGTCATGGAATTGCCAGAAAAAAATCCACCACATCGAAAAGAAAATCAAATTGTTTCCCACCATCAGAGCCGATTCGAGAAGGAAGGCGCCTCGCACGCTGATAGAGGCCCGTATACTGGTGCTGAGAAGAGAGAAAAAAAAGATCAGAGTATTCATCATCACCCTCCAACATGGAGGATTTTCAACCCCTTCCGGTAAAGAAGAAGGAGGCATCCAGCAGCTAACAATCCCCAGAAAAGAAGGCTAGCGAGGACTTGTAGAGCTCCATAGAACGTGAAATCGATGGCCAGAGCGCTCCTTTGTCCCAAAATGGCTGGAAAAGGTGTAAAGGAGGCGATTTTTTGGAGCCAAGACGGGTAGACTGTAAGAGGGAGGATCAATCCGCCAAGAGCAAATAGAAGCTTTTCCCAGATCCAATTGAAGGGAGCTACTTCTTGCACCCAGAAAGCGGAAATGCCGACCAACATCTGGAAGCCCATTGCTACACAGCCAGCCAAAATCCCCACTACGGCCATGATCCCAATGTGAGAGGGAAAGGAACCGATTCTCCACCAGGTGAATAAAAATGCGCCTAGCCCGAGGATGAGGAGGTTGACGGCGAGCGCTCCTAATCCTTCGCAGAAAACAGCTCCTAGATAGGAGACAGGCCTGGGAAGAAGGTAGGCGAGTTTTCCGCTTCTCAAATCTTGTTCCATATCGAGCTGCACTTCGGGAATTGAGATCAAAATCCACTCGTTGAGGGCGATATACCAGAGCAATTGATCGGCATGAAGGCCGGCTGCGCCCATTCTTGCAGCAGCAATTTTCCAAAGATGAGCAAAAACCAACATGCAAGTGAGAAGAAAAACAGTCAATCCGATCAAGGTTTGATAATTTTTTAAACTTCGGAAAGCAGCCAAACGAAAAATAAAAAAGTATTTAACCATAAAAAGTCCGGATGATCTCTTCCATGGAAGGATCTTCGATTGTTACATCTTTTAAACTTGTCCTTTTGAGCGTCTCCTGGATGACCCCTTCAATAGAGGCGAGTTCCAAATCCACCTCGCAGACAAAATGGTGGTTTCCATTTTCCAATATTTTGACTCCAGGCAGATCCAATAAAAAAGACTCAGTATCGGTTGCACAGGTGAGAATCTTCTTTTTGATATATCTCTTTTTCATCTCTTTGAGAGAACTGTCCAAAATGATCGTCCCTTGGTCGAGGATGATTACCCGCTCGCATACCTGTTCGATATCTGCCGTGTCATGCGATGTTAAAAAGAGAGTTGTTCCATGTTCCTTTGAAAGTTTGTTTAACAATCCACGGATTTTCAATTTGGCATTGATATCTAGACCGATAGTCGGTTCATCTAGAAACAGAACCTCAGGTTTATGGAGTAGGCTTGCGACGAGTTCGCACCGCATCCGTTCGCCGAGAGACAATTGCCTCACAGTTTTTTGAAAAAAGGGTCCAATCTCAAAGATTTCGACCAATTCCTCCAATCTCTGTTTATAAACATCGGCTTTGATCTCATAGATCTTAGAAAGGAGATTAAATGTATCCGATGGAGGAAGATGGTGCCAAAGCTGGGTCCTTTGTCCAAAAACGGTCCCGATCCGATAGCCGAGGGCATGCCTTTCTTTCCACGGAATCAAGCCGAGAACTTCAATGGAACCAGATGAAGGGTGAAGGATCCCCGTCAACATTTTGATCGTTGTCGATTTTCCCGCTCCATTGGGACCGATGAAGGCTACCCGCTCACCTCTTTTGATCGAGAAGGAAATTTCTCGAATAGCTGCGATCTCCACCGTTTTTGCAAAAAAAAGACCCCGAATCGCTCCCCAAACGCCTGGGGAAATCTGCCTCGAAGAAAAGTTCTTAGATAATTTTTTTACTTGAATGACATTCATCCCAAAATATTACAGAAATGGAAACTAAATATCTAGAAGGAGTAGGCGGAATGATAACGTAGTACTCAATACCCTCCGCGTCATCTTTCACATCCAAATTTGGATCTGTTTCGGACTTTCCTATTTTGAGGCGAGCTCCAACTGAACCCACTTTCGTGTCGGCCATAATGCGATCGCAACGCCAGGAATAGCGAGTAATGAGGTCGCAGATAGGAAATAAGTGATGTTTCCGACAGCCGCTTGGCCATAAGGATAGATATACAAAAACCCCCCAAAATAACCGAAGAGAATGAAGACGCAGAGGATCATCAAACTGGCTTTTTGCGCCGTTTTGGTCATGTGCAGATGGATGTAGGCGGAAATCAAAGTCTTTGTAAAAAATTGCCAAATTAAAAAAGCGACGATGTATCCGGCAATGACGTATACCCACCAGGGAGAAATATTTAATCCCATCACAAAATTATGGACGTCATCGAAAGCGGCAAATGTCCTGATGGGTACGTAGTCATAGAAATTCCCAAGATTCATGAGATTGAAAAAAATTAGGAAATAAAAAAGAAGAGGCGTCTGCTGTACTTTTTTATTTTTCAGAAGGAAATACGATATTGCATAGAGCGAACCATTCGCAATGCCTGATCCTGCAAAAGCGACGAGCGAAGCATATGCGGGATGCGCTGAAGCGAAAATCAGCGGATAATTCACATTTTCATCTGCATGCGCAAGCAGCAGCAGGTTGAGCCATCCCTCGCCGCCATAAATTATGGCCAATGGATTGGTTTTAAACCCAAGAATCCAAGCCATGAACGAGTGGGAGTATTCATGCAGCAAAAAAGCAAGATAATGGCTGATCAAAATAAAAACGACCGTGATCAGGGCTAATTTGAGCGCTCTCATTTCAGATTCCTTACGCAATAACTAGATGATAAGAAATATTTGGATTTCGATCAATTTTCAGGAATTAATTTTTGGAATATTCGAATCATATATTCATTTCTTTATTGGTGAGATGATTAAAGATGAGCGTCTATTGGATTGACCCTAACGTAACGTTATTCCTTATTATTGAGGCATCCTTTAAAATCAAAGGGATATTAGAGGAGATAAATCGATGGCTTATACAGTTCAAAAACTGGCTACACTTTCCGGAGTGAGTGTACGAACGCTCCACCATTACGATGAAATCGGGCTTTTGAAGCCCGCCTATCATGGCCGAAATGGATATAGATACTACGAAGAAGAGCAATTGCTTTTATTGCAGCAGATCCTTTTCTTTCGTAATTTGGGCTTCGAACTGCAAAAGATTCGAGAAATCATCAAAAAAAGTGATTTCGACAAGCTTTCAGCTCTCCATTCGCATCGGAAAATGCTGATCAATAATTTGGATAAAACTAGAGAAATGATTCAGACCATCGATAAAACGATAAAACACTTACAAGGCAAGAAGAAAATGAAAGACAAACAGTTCTTTGATGGATTGAACAGTCCAAAACAAAAGG
>CAYZHU010000129.1:0-5164 GCA_964477585.1 uncultured bacterium | reverse complement strand
GAGTCTAGTTGTCGCCCATATTCCCCGCATCTGCGCCCATAGCAGCAGCGACGATCCGAAAAAATACAAAAGCGATGAGATGATCGCGCAAGAAAAATGCCGCGACCCGATCCCACGTTTTGAGCAGTGGTTGATTGAAAAGAGCTATATCACCCCTTCAGAATTAGAAGAGCTCCGGAAAAAACATCAGGAGATGATCGAGGCGGCGGCCCTTGCTGCTGATCAAATCCCATTCCCAACACGGGATAGCGCAACTGAAAAAGTGTACAAACCATTTGAAGCGCCAAAATCCAATCCGATAGAGCCAGGCGAGTCGATCGTCATGATGGACGCTCTCAATCACGCCCTTATAGAAGAGATGGAACGGGATCCTGGCGTCGTAGTCTTTGGGCAAGATGTGGCCCATGGAAAAGGGGGAGTCTTCGGGATCACCCGAACTCTTACAGACCGGTTCGGGAAAAACCGGTGTTTCAATACCCCTCTTGCCGAATCGACGATCGTCGCTCTCGCAATTGGCCTTTCAGTCGATGGGTTTCATAAACCGGTTGCGGAGATCCAATTTGCCGATTATTCCTGGACCGGGATGAATCAGATTTTCAATGAGCTTTCGAGCTTTTATTACCGATCGAACGGGATGTGGAACTGTCCAGTTGTGATCCGGATGCCCTACGGAGGCTACATCCAAGGGGGTCCTTACCATTCCCAAAGCACAGAAGCTTATTTGAGCCATTGCCCAGGGCTTAAAGTGGTTATCCCAAGCAACGCCGCCGATGCGAAGAGACTTCTTAAAACAGCGATCCGCGATCCGAACCCGGTGATTTTCCTCGAGCATAAAGCGCTCTATCGGCAGCGTCTCTTCTCTGCCCGACCTGAGCCTGGACCTGACGAGTTTCTCCCATTTGGCCAAGCTAATATCGTTCGCGAAGGGAGCGACGCAACCGTAGTTTGCTGGGGGATGACAGTCCTAATGGCCAATGAAGTTGCCGAGACTCTTTCCAAAGAGGGGATCTCGATAGAAGTGATCGATCTTCGGACAATTGTGCCGCTCGATTTTGCCGCCGTGCTCCAATCGGTGCGCAAGACAGGGAAGCTCTTGATTGCCCACGAAGCCGCTCGCAACTCCGGTTTCGGCGCGGAACTTGCTGCGAGAGCCGCCGAAGAGGCTTTCCTTTATCTCGACGCCCCTATCATGCGCGTTGCTGGAAAGGACTGCCCAGTCCCTTACTGCAAAGACCTCGAAGATGAAGTGCTCCCGCAGAAAAAAGATATCGAATCAGCTTTGCGCAAACTAGCTGCTTATTAAGAAACTGTCTGTGATCTTTTTAGTTTGCTTTTAAATTGTTCGAACTTTGTCGACTTTTTTCAAGTCGCCGTCGTTCTCCACAATTTAAAATCATCGAAAAATCAAATTGCCCTTCAAAGTAAACGATCGCAGACAGCTTCTAATAATTTCTTGCTTCTTCGTTTAGAGAGGAAAGAGTTCTTTCTTCTCCCTTCGATATTTTTGTGATAGACCGATTTTAATCTTTCAAATCGGTTCAGTTTGATTCTGTAACTGGCCGATTGGGTTTTCCGTTTAGATTCTAAACGGTGGTCCAAGTCCATGAAATGGTGAAGCAAACTTTCTTGAGTTTTCTGGAACGCCTCGATCTCTGTTTCCGAGAGTTCTTTTAAATCGACTCTCTGAATTGTCTCTGCATTACGAATCAATTGATCGAGCGTTGTGTCAATTTCGATCATAATTTCATCGCTAATCATAGGGTCCTTTTTTTAAATAGGCTCAATTTCCATTCTTTAAATGAATTGCTTAATTTTTCAAAATCATTTTTTTTTTAATTTTGCTGCAAATATCTAGAATATGGTAAAACTCACTGCTCAAATTTTTCACAATGGAGATAATTTATGGGTATGTCAGGTGCTGGTTGGGTTCCAGGTCCGATGCTTCTGCAAGCATTCAAGTATGCGGACGTTTGTGTGAATAGATGGAAAGCAGGGAAATACATCCCTTTTGCTACAGAGATCGACGGAGTTAAAGATATCATCTTCAGCGGTTATGGATTTGCTAGCGAATGTCTGGTGAAGAGAACAGGTTCTCGTTGCCCAGCCCCAGGCATTGAACAAAGGATGAGAGCGCAAAATATTGAAAGATTACAGAAAGGGGCTTCGAAGGTTTTCACTGTTCCTATCTGGACATTGGGACAATGTAGTTCATTAGCAACTCGCCTGTGGAAAGTGAAGGAATAGTCCTTCGTATACGGAACCGTACGTACGGTGGTGTGAGAGGACGGGAGCGGTAACGCTCCCTCCTACTCGATCTGCCGAAGGCAGTTTTCTAATGCTTTCCTAGTTTCTTAATGATGAGCGCTTTTTCTTCGAGGTCGGTGTCTTTGGATTAGAGAGCGGATTTTTGGTTTTTTTGTGCGAAGAAGCCACAAGTCTACAGCCATTTGAGCATTCAACCAGAAATCTGGAGTTGTATCAAAGGCAGCTGCTAATTTAGTTGCCATTTCTGGAGTGACGGCTGTCTGTTCATTCACAATTCGATTAATGACCTTGTAATCACAGTCTAGATGATCGGCAAGCTGTCTTTGGGTCAAATCCAATGGTTTTAAAAATTCCTCGATTAAGATTTCTCCAGGAGAAGTTGGTTTTCTACGCATAAGATCCATATTAATGATAATCCATAATTTTTACATCAAAAGGGCGATTGTCCCATCTAAAAACAATTCTCCATTGATCATTTATCCGAATACTATAAAGTCCACTTAAATCTCTGGTTAATGCTTCCAAGCAATTGCTCGGGGGACTTTTTAAGTCTTTGAGATCTTTTGCATAATGAAGCATATCGAGTTTTCTTTTTACGACATTGCTAACGACCGCCCATCCACGTTTGCGCGGTACATTGCCTCTAGTAAAAAAGATTTCAACTTCTTCGTCTTTAAATGATCCAATAGCCATACATGCAATCCATGTATACCTTGATGAGGTATATTTTGTCTAATCCATTTTACTGCCGAAGAATCTTCGGTGCTCTAGTGTTTAATTTTATCTGATAGGTCGCGATCTAATTCCTGCGAAGCAGTAGGAATTTTATTCTCTGCGTCCTGGCGTCTTTGCGTTGATTTTTTCGGAGAACGATAGCTCGGTTCGGTCTCGCACGGATTTTTGCAAAG
This sequence comes from uncultured bacterium, assembly GCA_964477585.1. Classification (GTDB taxonomy): domain Bacteria; phylum Chlamydiota; class Chlamydiia; order Chlamydiales; family SM23-39; genus CAYZHU01. The sequence continues at coordinate 1,991 of CAYZHU010000129.1, read as the reverse complement.
CCCTATTTCTCTGCATCTCAGTGGAAAATTTTACCTCTTTGTGCAACAATGTCGCGCTATGAATGGATTTTGTCCTTTAGCTTCAGGATCGAAAGGGAATTGTTTATTTTTAGGGACTGCTACGACGCGGGTATTGATCGATGCAGGACTTGGGATTCGGGAAACGATCGAGAGGCTCAATCAAATTGGCGTAGATATCCGGACCATTCAAGCAATCTTGATTACACATGAGCATGGAGATCACATCAAAGGGCTTGAAGTGGTTGCGCAAAAATTAGGCGTTCCCATTTTAACCAATGCAGAGACCGCAAAAGGGATTGTAGGCGCTTTGGGAAAGCGGCTCCGGTTCAAGATCTTTACTACAGGAGAGGCTTTTGAATTTGGCGATCTCATCGTCCATCCATTCAGCGTGCCTCACGACACACTCGATCCTGTCGCTTTTACTGTAAAAATAGGCTCTCTTAAGTTGGGGATTTGCGCCGACGTAGGACATGTCACATCGCTCGTCCGGAAAAATCTGGAACAGTGCGATTATCTCTATATCGAGTCAAACCATGAACCTTCTATGGTTCATGCCTCCTCGCGGCCCCAAGTGCTCAAACAGAGAATTCTGGGACGGCAAGGGCACCTCTCTAACCAAGATTGCGCCGCTCTTTTAAGCGCCATCTACCATCCTGGATTGAAACACATCTACCTTGCCCACCTCTCGGCTGAATGCAACGCTGCAGAGGTAGCGCTCAAATGGGCGAAAGAGGCAATCCCGGCAGCCGACATCTCCATCGCCTACCAGGACAGGGTTTCTCGGACGATCTTGTTTTAAATCTTTGCTTTTCAGGTATTTATCATTTATTATTTTAATTGAAAATAATTAGAAATTAATAGTATAATCTTTAAAGAGGTTTTTAAATTATGGCGTCATTAAGGCAATGCGAGTCTTTCGGTAGTAGTCCACAAAATAATTATTCATCCCAAAATCCCCGCCCTCCAACACCTATTCCTGTAGCTATAAATGCTATCAAAAGACCTGTAGCACATAGAGTAAGGAGAGTTTCTCCTGTTCCCGTAGCTATAAAAGGACCCGTAGCACTTGGAAAAGAGAGTGTTTCCACTTTCTCGCCTATGTGTATTCCTACCTATTCTCGCGAGCTCGAAGATCCTTCTTTTATTTCTTTATTTCGCTATGAATGGGAACAAAATGCACCTGCTATCGTTCAAAAACAGGGGCCCCAAAAATCCGATTTGGGATCTTTCGAAATTTTAGCTCCTTTTCAGAATAAGGATATTTCAGAGTTCTTTTTTTCCAAAATTGGCGCGGGAGAGGAAATCATTGAGCATAAAAATAGATACGGACTGCAAAGCGCTTTAAGCCGATACTTTGATGGAGTTAAGCAGCCAGAGCAGGGTGATTTTGTAGTCTATTATTATGAGTGCGAAAGAGAAAGGTATCCAAGCGGTCAAGCTATTTTTAATGGGGCATCCCAAGTCGTATCCATTTGGAAATGGAATCACTTGAATTATTTAGTCAAACATGACTTTTTTCTTCACCCTTTCCGGGGTAGACTTCTGAAAGTATACAGATTGAGAAAAGAAGGGCCTAGAGAAATCCCCTTTCCTCCAAAACATGAGGGGGATCCAATAGTTACATTAGCGAATAAGACGTGTCTTTTTTTAGGCACAGATCAAAATCTAGCTCTTAGAGCGCGATCGTTTAAACCACCTTATCTTCCTCAAGTCCAGAAACAAGATACCGTCTTTCCTACCAAATGCCACGGGTATGCGCTATCAACGATTTTGCCTGGATTCCCGATCCGTCCATCTCGTGAGATTCAAACGGATCTATTTGACCTCGATTCGAAGATTATAAGTTCTTGTTTTACTGTTACGAACAGCCCCCAGCGCGGAGATCTTGTGATTTATTGGTATGATATTACGCCCAGACATTTTGGGATTTATTTAGAACATGATCTGATCGAATCTAAATGGTGAGGAAA
>CAYZHU010000128.1:0-5169 GCA_964477585.1 uncultured bacterium | reverse complement strand
CTCCGTTTCTTCCTCATCGGGACCTAGCGCAAGAGTACAGCCGGCTAATGTTTTCACCGCTCCCCCTCCTCCTCAACCGCAAGCAGCTTTTTCAGGAACATTTCCTCCGCCCTCTACGTCTTTTAATGCGCCAGCTCCATCGCAAGACTACGACGCCGCTGGCCAGTTTTCTCTGTTTCAAGACTTTTCTAATCCGTTAGCATCAGCCTCCGTTTCTTCCTCATCGGGACCTAGCGCAAGAGTACAGCCGGCTAATGTTTTCGCCGCTCCCCCTTCTTCTCAAATGCAAGCAGCTTTTTCAGGAACATTTCATCCGCCCTCTAGTTCTTTTGATCCGCTAGCTCTATCGCAAGACTACGGCCCCCCTGGCCCTGCTTCTCAGCACCTAACAGCTTCTTTAGGCGCAGGGAATCATTTCTCTTCGCCTTTTGATACGCAAGTTCCATTGCATGCCTACCACGCCACTGGCCCGGCTCCTCAAGCGCTAACACATTCTTTTGGCGCATTGCCTCAGCCCCTCGCGTCTTTTGATATGCAAGTTCCATCGCCTGCCTGCAACGTTCCTTCAACTAACGCCGCTTCAATGGAACCAGATGTCTTTAATTTACTCTTTCAGCTTAAAAGAGACGTTGTCTACGACAATAGTAAAAGTCCTGGGTACATTCAAAATAGCCTTCCTACGATTATAAACGGAAAACAGAAGTTACAGGTTTTTACTATAAGTGATTTTCGTATTATACCTTACGAAGATGTGTCCCCCCGCTTCAACCGCGGTAACCGCGTTTTGTTTTTTAATGAAGCAGATAATAGATTTTATATCGGATACTATAATGTCTTAACTTCTTCATATCATAGCATTTTCAGGAAGCAAAATATGACAGATGAAATCCAGATTTTCACACCGAAATTCACATCAGGGAATCTGCTCGAAAAAATCTTTTCTTTTCCACCTCAAACAGAGGATAAAATTACCGAATTAGGTTACGACCTTAAGACAGACGTCGATGGCAACCAGTATTACAACTTTTTCTAGACTCTTAGCAGCAGCCTCTTCGTCCTCATCGAGACCTAATGCACGTTCTCAAAGCAAGAGGAAAAGATCTTCCGGCGCTGCGGCAGAGAGTTAAAGAAATCTTTTTACAACAATAGAAACCATATAATTAAAAAATAATATTGTTAATTATTTTAAATATATATAAAATAGATGGCATGTCTATTCAACTACCACTAAATCCGTCAAATAATGGGATAAGCGGGGCAGAAGCTACTCAGCGAGCAGTATTAACATTCAATAACAGCTATCCTCCCTTTCACTTCACTCCTAATAATAGAGGTTATTAGTATGGCTATTGGCCCAACAGGAGGACTTTCTTGTTCAGTTTCATCGAGTGATGTTCCGCTTTTTCGAAATAGCCAAGATAATGCATCCTATTCAGTTGCTTTAAATACTGCCACAGCCGCTCAAAGTGTTTTTTCGCGCCCAGCCCATAATACAGGTGTTCCATCCTGTCCTACAATGACTGATTTTAATTTCACTTCTACGGGTACTATATCTCATTCCCTGAGTTTAGGAGCTGGATCTATCTCTGCGTCTAGTTCGTCTTCCTCTACCTCTCTATTGTCTCAACGCCAATTCTCTTTGTTGCCCCTTCCTAGCAGCTTAGTTACATCGCACGCACCAGATCCTCTTCCTCAAACAAAAATTCTACAACGGACTCAACCTTATTTTAAAATTCAGGAAAAGATTAATCGACCAGAAATCCCAGATAGAGTCTTCGAAATACTCTTCAGTAATAAAAGAAAGATTGTCTATGGAAATCAGAGCTCTGGGACCATCGATCTTCCTTTACTAGATACGAAAACAAATACGGTGAGCTTCTCCGTAGAATCAAAATTTAAAATTACTACAGACGTGCCTTATGAATCGGTAAAACCTCGCTTCGACACAAATGAGCGTGTTTTGGTTTTTGATAATAATGACAAAAACTTTTATATCGGATACTATGTAAAATTAGATAAACAATATCATATTATTTCCAAGAAGAAAAATAGTGAAGATCTGGAATATATAATCGAGATTGCCACAAATCCAAGAACATCAGGGATCCTGATCGAAAAAATCATTCCTTTTCCTCCTGGTACAGAGAAGAAACTTGCCAAAGCAGGATATGTCCTTCAGAATAAGAGAGACACCCCATATTACGACTTTTCTAAATCGTCAGCAGCAGCCGCGTCGCAATCTGGCAATCTTTCCAACAAACGGAGAAGATCCGCCTTACATGCTGATACGCAAAAATCTTCTTCAGGCAGAAACGGAGAGTCTTCTTCACAGCTTACTCACGATCTATCGTCTTTCTACCCTTCCGCCTCTTCCTCTACTTCTCAACCGCAAGCAACTAGTAATACATCAGAACAATTGCAGTACATACAAGCCGTCCAGAGTTATCCGCACATTTCTAATCTGTTCTCAATTCTTAACATGAGCGCTTCAAATAGTAGCTCATTTTCTACTGTTTCATTATTTCAACAACTAAACACATTCTCTCAGTCCTCTGCGCATTTTGGTCTAGCTCCGTATACCTACGGCGCCGCTGGCCCGGCTCCTCAAGGGCAAATACATCCTTTTGGCCCATCGCCTCTGCCCCCTGCGTCTTTAGATACATCTGTTAGCAGCGCCCCTGGCCCAGCTCCTCAAGCGCAAACACATTCTTTTGGCGCATTGCCTCTGCCCCCTGCGTCTTTAGATACACCTGTTAGCAGCGCCCCTGGCCCGGCTCCTCAAGGGCCAACATTTCCTTTTGGACTATTGCCTCAGCCCCCTGAGCATTTCTCATCGGGGCCTAGTGCATTTTCCAGCAATCAGCTCCCCTATCCTTTCTTCTAGATATACATTAAAAAATGTGCTATAATGAATGCATGGGCATGCAAGTTACACAAACCAATGCAGTTACAGCGGTTAGTTTATCTCAAGAAACTAAGGGTGAAGGACTTCAACTTCCTCCTTCGGAGGAATTGATTGAGATTTCAGCCCGGCTGAAAGAGGCGATCGAGGGATTAAGCGCCTGGATCCAGCTTTACGCCTTGCTCCAATCGCCAGATAATCTCTCTCCGGCGACCAAGGAACTTACCCGCCTTGACTCTATTTTTCAGAATGCCCATAGCGAATTGCTCTGTTATAGTCAGCAAATCCCAGAGCCAACGGATGGACCGCTTGCCTACCAAATGCTCCTGGAAATCGAGAAGTGCTTTTTAGAAGAGATCGACCGGGAAACGGCTTGTGAAATTAACCCTTACGGCTTTACATCCTGGGGAGCCCTTATGCTTTCTACGCAAGAGGTGATTTGGAATGAGACTTTAGTACAGGCTCTTTTCGATCAAATCGCCAGCAACAACTGGCGCACCGCCCGCCATCTCCTCTCTCTCGCCCAATCAAAACTTCCCTAAGGAAGAGAAAAATCTTAAAAGAGAATCTCTTTAGTTTTAAGTTCTTCTGCCCCTGAACCTATCCTTAATAGGTCAGTAATAGTAGTAGAGGTTCATTGTGGCGCTTTGGAAAACATCGATATTTCTCCCAAGAACTGTGAACCAGCAGCCGGCGATGATCCCTAGATTTTCGCTGAAGTTGTATTCGAAGGCAGGAGCAAAGCTCAGCTGCTCCGACGAAGGACCGTCAACTGTTGCTGGCTCTCCAGAGTCAGTTAGCCCTGGGTCCCCAAAAAACTGAAATTCATCGACATGAATCCAAACAGTGTCGAGAGCCAATGCCCAGTTCCGATTCAGGCTGTATTCAAAACTGCAAATTCCTGTGAGTATATTCCCAGGGATGACTTTCCCGTCTGTCCCCTCCCCTCCGCCATAGACGTTCAATCCATGGACATTGACTGGACTTGAAATGCTATATTGTCCGCTCAAGTTGAGGCTGAAAAAATGGGTGCCCGAAATGTGGTAGGCTTTATAAAGGATCAAACTCAATAAAGTGGCAAATGACCCAGCGCCTGTAATATCGGTCTCTAATTTATTGGCTGAGAGATGATCAAATTTACCTGTGGGGAAAATCTCAATCACTGAGAATTTAATTCCTGGAAACCAAAATTTAGCATCGTCAGGGTATAATTGAAAATCCAACCCAGCAGAAAAATCTCCAAAGCCGCAGAAGCTTTGCCCTTCTGTGGTGTTATAGAAAAATTGAGGCACCACCGTGATATCCATCCAGGGGGTAAGTCCGAAATAACAGAGCCACTGTGGATTGAGCGAATAAAAATTGGGGTAGCTCGATTCTTTCCAGTGGTCATTATAACTTCCTGAAAAGGTGAAGAAATAGACATACGAATCGATTTCAAAGTCTTTAAAGGGGACAGCAACTCCTCTGGGCGCGATCAAAGATCCTGTAAGCCAAGGTTCTATTTCTTCTGCGTTGCTGTAGCAAGGAGAAAGACCGAGTAGTACAAACAGGAGAATTCTGAAAATCATTTTTTATTCCAAGGGTAGAATTGCAAAAGCGTTAATCGGTTTTTCGATTCCTTTGAGATGGATGGGTCCAAGAGGCTTGGCGTGAAAATCGGCTCCCAAAGCTTTCATTGTCTCTTCACTGATGATGATTTTCTCATTCAGTTCACGGGTTGCGCTTTCCAATCGCGAAGCGATGTTGACCGTATCGCCAATCGCTGTAAATTCAAAACGATCTTCAGAGCCCAATGTACCTAAAACAGCCTCGCCCGTATGGATCCCAATTCCAATGGCGAACTCGGGCTTTCCCTCCTTGCGCCATTGCATTCTAAGCAATGAGACAGCTTGCTGCATCTCTAAAGCGGTCAAAACAGCGCTTTTCTCCTGCTCAGAATCCTCCAGAGGATAGCCAAACTCAGCCATAACTGCATCCCCAATCAACTTATCGAGCATCCCGTTGTGCTTGAAAACAATTCCTAAGATGATTTGAAAATATTCATTCAACATCGACATCACTTGCTCGGCGGGGTATTTTTCAGATATTTTGGTGAAATCCCGGATATCGCAGAAAAAAACGGTGATTTTTTTTCTCTGGCCTCCAATGAAAGGGGTCTCCTGGGTGAGAATTCTCTCCATTACGTGTTTAGAAACATAGTGGGCAAATCCAACTTTTATTTTTTCTTTTTCCTGCAAATCTTTAGCCATTTGATTCAATGCATCGCC
>CAYZHU010000127.1:0-5203 GCA_964477585.1 uncultured bacterium | reverse complement strand
TGACTTAGCAAAGAGCCGCGATTCGACCCACCACTCATTCAAATATTACACCCATACGGAAGCGCTCAATATCCTCGATCTCCTGATCCATTCAGAGGCTCAATTCCAGCGGAGTCCTTTCCAGCGGATTGCGCTCGAATCGCTCCTTCTCCAGGTCATCCGGACTAAAAATAAAATCCCGATTGAAGTGCTGATCCGAAGGCTGACCGAATTGGAATTAAAAACCCCGGCTTCACCCCTGCCCATCGAGACCGCTACCGAATCAAAACCCATGCCCCTGCCCTTGCCCGTCGAGATCGCTACCGAACCAAAGCCCCTCCCCAAATCACCTGTGCTTACACCATCCATTCCAACCGCAATCGAAAAAGTCGAGTCCATCCCAGCACCAAAACCCATGCCCTTGCCCGTCGAGACCGCTACCGAATCAAAGCCACTCCCCAAACCGCCTGTGCTGAAGCCAGTGCCATTCAGTCCGGCAACAGCTGAATTAGAACCGAAATCTCCGCCCCCTGCGGAACCAAAACAACCCCCACTCCCTGCTGCTGCGCAAAGACATAGCAGCCACTACGATACTTTGATGCGGTTTGCTACTGTGGAGTTAGAGGGGACACTTAAAAAATAATAAGGAGAAAAAGAATGGGAAGCGGATTTTCCAAGATGAAAAAGCAGGCTCGAATGATGCAATCGCAGTTCAGCCAAATGAAAGAAAAGCTGGAAGACACATTAGTTGAAGGAAGCGCAGGAAACGGTTTAGTTACTGTCACAGTGAATGGGACGAAAGAGCTGAAGAAAATCCAGATCCGGCCAGAGTGCGTTGGGGATATCGAAGGATTACAGGACCTGATTCTTGGCGCTTATGAAGACGCCGTTTCAAAATTAGAGAATCAAAATCCTGCATCCATTCCAGGGAAGATGCCCTGGGCTTAGCGGCCCGCCATGCGGGAAAGGAGAGCCATTCCTACAAAGGACATAGCTGTAGCAGCGGCGCAACCAATCGCAAAACATCGAGGATTCAAATTTCCTAGATAATTCACGCATCTGCTTGCGAGACTTCTTCGAGGCTCGCTAGCTATCTGCTCGCGTTGATCTGAAGCTTGTTCAGCTACTTCTTGCACCTGTTCAGCTCGTTCAGCTACTGAAAGAGCTACATCTGCTAAAAGCGGTGTTTCATCTACAACAGAAACTGGACCGCCTGCCTGGACTCGTGATGCCATAAAAACCTCTTTTGTTTATGACCATTAAAATTACAATTATATAGGTTTTAATATTTAATTTACACAAACAACTATCCCGATATTAATAATAAGATATACACAAACTACATGAAGACGCCATTACAATTCCAGAAAGGGAAGATGCCCCTAGGCTTAGTGGGCCGGCATGGTATCTCTAAGAACCGCTCCTACAGCAGCCAAAGCTTGAGATGCCACATTGAACAAAGCGAGCCTAACTCCCTTATTTTGAAGAGGCTTTACACTTTTATTTTCTAAACCGCTTTTAGGAGTCCCGACCGGCATTAGTTCAATTTCTACTCGTGCAGCTTTAACTTTGTCAGCTAGTACTACGACTTCTCTTAGTACACGCGCTTGTCTACCCAAAGAAAATTGCCTATATGCAAGAGATAAATGCCTGACTATTGCTGATGCCATAAATAACCTCTTTTTATTACTACCCCTGAAACTACAATTATACAATCTTTACAATTTAATATAATTAACTATCTATCCCGATATTAAGAAAGACAATAATCCACGATTCTGCTAAAGTTCTCCCCCTTTAACCCTTAAGATGGAGTATATTATGACAATGCCAACAGCAAGATCGCATGGAGCTTATGGACACCCTCAAACCGAACCTATTGCGGCAGTAGCCGTTGACGACGTAGGCCCCCGAATTAGACGACAGATCTCCGCAAACCGGGCAGCTTCTGAAGCGCCTGACATGCAAAGCTTTGCTGTTTTTCCCCTTTCCCAATTCAGGATCGCCTTAACAAAGTCTAGTTATCCTAAAGTCTTAGACATTCTTAAACCGAGGGGTTGGACTGAGGCAGATTTAGACGATATAAAGGGGTATTTGGAACTAAGAAGACAAGAGATCGAAAACTTTGGGATTAATGAATCAACGTCCCCAATGGATGAGATTTTTTATCGTCTCCTTCTCAAATCGATCGAAAAAAAATTCATGGCCTCGTTTCCAGCTCTCATGACTTTTAATGGAGATAACGCTCTTTTTTATTCTATAGAATCTGTAAAGACTGCACAAATGCAACTCTGTGAAGATCTTTGTCCAGAGAGGGTTGAAATATTTTTTATGGTTATAACTAAATTTAGACCTAATGACTTAGACGCTCGAGTGGCAAATGTTCTTGCTACTTGTTCAGATAAGTTGATTCAAGGTCCTAGCATATCCGCTGCAGAAGCTTTTATTGCATTGATCCAGAAATTCAAACCTGCCAATGGACAAGAGTTGATCCGTTCAGTAAAAGAAAGAGTTGAAAACCTTCAGGTAATAGAAATATTAGAAAAACCTATTCAATAGTATAATATTTACTAGTATTGCGTAATTAAACATCAATTGATAGAATATAAGGTGGAAATAATGAAAAGATAAAACATGTCAGTTAGTTCAATAAAAAGTGGTGGTTCGGAATCGGTTTCCCAGCCCCATGTAGTTCGTGGAATGAGAGGGTTAAGCCACCTTTTCTTTTCTCCTCATGGTGAAAAAGTCGATTTCCAATTCTTGCACCAGGTGCGTTACGACTTATTAAAAGATTTATTGCTTCACTTACCTAAAGATTATAAAAATCATAGGTTGCTGACAATCAATCTAAAAGGAAGCCGAATTACCGATCGGGATTTAGCCCAAATCCTCTCCACAGAATTCATCCATGGAACCTCCCGTTTTTCCAATTTATTGGAATTGAATCTATCTGGATGCCGAAATCTGACAACTCTGGCCCCATTGCGCTATGTACCGCGATTGAGACAACTCTCTATAAGCCATTATTCAAATTGGTCGTCGGAAGAATATGATGCATTCCAATCCTTGACAAAACTTGAAGAGCTCGATTTGAGCCATTCTGAAACTCTATCGAACGAGGGGTTGGCCAAGATCCTTTCCTATTGCCCTCATCTTAAAACTCTTCGTTTAAGCGGTTGCAAGAATTTGACCGAAGATGCAATCACCTCGATTGCAAAGCTGTCTCATCTTGAACATTTGGATCTATCTGGATGCGCCGTTGCAAATGGGGTGCTCTCCCATTTAGAGAATCATCCCTCTCTCAATACGCTCCATCTCAGACGCTGCTCGCTCACGGATCTTGATCTAAATGCAATCCGAAAGATCCCCAACTTAAGAGATCTCGATCTCTCAGGAAATACTTTCATCACAAAGATCCACCAATTAGGACAATTAACATCCTTAAAAATCGCAGATTGTTTCTTCATTTCAAACTTAATTGAACTGCATAATTATAGATATCTTAGGACATTGGATCTGTCGGGATTAACAATAGGGCCCGTTTTGCCCGAGATAGCTCCATTTTTATCAGAGCTTAGGTCTTTATCTCTTTCGAACTGTCAATTGCAAACAGTGGATTGTGAGAGCCTTCTCAAATTCAGCCATCTTCATTTTCTCGATCTTTCCCGCAATCCTCAAGTAGATGATAAAGTCGTTAAACATTTGCGCAAATTGCCTTTGACCACTTTAGATATCAGCCATTGTAAAATCCAGCTTTTCTTTGAGCAGATCGGCGCCTATTGCAGAGATCTTAAGCATCTCAAGCTCTATGAATATTGGCGCAGTTTCTATTATCCTCCTCCCGAGCCTCCTAAAGTGCAAGAACACCGTGTCATTACCTTTTTAAGAGAGACGATGAAAAAGCCTTTGGCTCAAAGAGTCGCAGCTGTTGCCGGAGCTATTTTCATAACCGTTCTTTATCTCTAGGAAATTAAACACCAAGGAATCATTGTTTTTCTTAATCTCTCTCGGTGTGACTCGGTGATCTCGGTGTTAAATAATCCGTCCATGTCCATAAGCTGCAAGAATCTTCCTAACGGATGGTTTCGGCGGCGAGGAATTGCTTGAGCTCTTGCGAGGAGGCGTATTCAAGCGCCCCTTCGGCTAGACGGCACGCCTCGAGGATGCGCCATTTCCGAATGGTATGTTTGACGAGCGGGATGTGGCGCGCGGCTACTGAAAATTCGCGGATCCCAAGGCCAATCAGGAGAGGGATCATAGTAGGATCGGCAGCGCTTTCCCCGCAGAGGATAACCGGTTTTCGGGCGCTGTTGGCAGAGGCGACTACCATCCGGATTAGGCGGAGGATGCTCGGATGGGTCGAAAAATAGAGCTCGGAAGTAGCCGGATTGCTCCTATCCGCTGCAAGAACATATTGAACTAGGTCGTTGGTCCCAATCGATAGGAAATCCGCCTCTTCGGCGAGAGCATCGCACATGATCGCGCTCGAAGGAACTTCTATCATACAGCCGATCGGCACTTCTTTAGCCATCTTGAACGATTTTTTCTTTAGCTCCTCGCGCAGTTTCTGCACGATTTCCCTCACTGTCCGAAGCTCAGAGATATCGGAAACCATCGGAATGAGAATATGGATCTCTCCAAATGCGCTTGCGCGGAGGATCGCCCGGAGCTGCGTTTCGAGAAGCTCGGGATAGCGGAGGAGAAAACGGATCGCGCGGCAGCCTAGGGCTGGATTGAACTCTTGGCCGATAGATTCGAAATATTTGGAGGAGGCATCGCCAGGCGTGAGATTGATTTTTTTATCCCCTCCAATGTCGAAAACACGGATCACTAGGGGACGGCCGCGGAGCGATTTGGCCATCCGTTTATAGATTTGGAACTGCTCTTCCTCAGAGGGAAATTCCCGTTTGGATAGGAAGAGATATTCGGAGCGGAAAAGGCCGACGCCAGCAGCTCCATTTTTCATCAAAAGATCAATCTCTTTCGGATTTTCAAGGTTCGCGAAGATCCGGACTTCATACCCGTCGATCGTTTCCCCTTTGAGATGGGAGGCGCTCTTCAAGATCTTGTAGTTTTCGAGATAGCCTCTCTTGAGTTCCTGGTATTTTCGGAGCGTTTGACGAGAGGGGTTGATGATCACGATCCCCTGAGACCCGTCGACGACAATTGAATGGAGTTCAATCCTCTTCAAGAGTTTGATATCGACATTCGCCACGTAGGCAAT
>CAYZHU010000126.1:1147-5247 GCA_964477585.1 uncultured bacterium | reverse complement strand
GGGTCAGCTGGATTGCACTGGACGATCTGATTCACGGCATCGAAACAGCGTTAAAAAAGGATTCTTTCCATGGTCCTGTCAATTTCGTATCTCCAAATGCTGTCAGACAGGAAGAGTTTTCAAAAACTTTCGCAGGGTTGCTCCATCGTCCGTCTTTTATGACAATGCCTCCATGGCTTGTGAGACTCCAATTCGGAGTATTGGCTGACGAGATGCTTTTGGCTAGCGCAAAAGTAGAACCCGCTAAGCTTCTTCACTCAGGTTTTCATTTTAAATATCCTCACTTGGCCGCTGCTCTCAAGAAAACGCTCGAAAAATAAAAGTTGTGAAAATTACGGCTTCCTCTGTAGGATAAACTTTAAAATTTCATAAACCGGGTCAAAATCATGAAACGACTTCTCAGATTACTTGTTTTAGCACTGAGTCTTTTTAGTGCTCAAAATGCCACAGCCAACGCTATCCAATGGTTCAACGCTGCGACTTTCCAGAATCCAGCGAGGATGAATGCAACACAAGATACGAATCTGTTAACTGGAGCCATGTACACAAATGTGTATAGCAGATACTCCGGAACTTGTTTAGGAGATGAGGGAACTGTCAAGAGCAATAACTGGCTCCTATTCCCCTATATTGTGTTTGCCACACGTCTTGCAGATCGAATTGTGTGTGGAATGGATATTTCAACTCCCGTTATCGGATACATTAGCTGGCCAGATAACGCATTCACTCAAAACCTCGGTGTCGATGCAAACTTACTCTCCTTTGATATAGCGCCCAAAATAAGCATCAAACTCTCTGATAAATGGGCCCTTGGAGGTTCTGTCCGCTATTTCAGTCTCTGGCGCACTGAACTCAACTTTTCCTATTTTAATGCTTTCGAGAGAAACCGCGCGAATGGAGATGGATGGGGAGGCTCTGTAGGTCTTTGGTACATGATCAATCCGTTCAACTTTGCAGATATCAGCTACTTCACCCCAATTAAAGTCACTCTGAATAGCCAAGGCTCAAGCACAGCTCCTTCGGGTGGTGTTTCAATTACAAACAGAAAATTCTACTTCAAACCATTTACCTATTCTCCAGGAACGATTGTTTTTAACCTCACTCACATTTTCAATCAGACCTTTTTAGCAGCAGCTAAAGTCACCTATTCATTTTGGAATGTGGATAGACAATTGATTCTTCAGAATACAGCAATTGGACCCAATCCAACGGTTTTCAATTTGAATTGGTCTAACTCTTGGATGGCATCGCTGTTTGGCCGTGCGCAAACCACTCAAAAGACTGCCTTTATGATGGTCGTAGGATATGATCAAACATTGGTCGATTCTGGAGATAACGTCATCGCATTCCCAATTGGAAATCTGTTCTTTGCGGGAATCGGCGGCGAGTACCGTTATAACTGTAGGAGCATTTTACAATTCATGATCAGCCAAGGGAGAACCTGGAGACCAAAAATCCACACAGATCTTCCTGGCTTAGGACGCGTTGCGGACGGCGTTGCCCTTCCCAGATACACGATCTTTGATCTAAGCACGACAATAGCATTCTAAAAGACGCCTACTTCAAGGGGGGATACAAATCCCCCCATTATCGTTTATAGTTTTCTCTCCAAGCGAATTCCTAATAAAAGATTTCATTTATCACTTTTCCTCTAGCTGGTATGGTTGGCAATAGAGGTGTATTTGATGAAGTGCTCCAAGTGCGGCGGAGAAGTCGGGAAAGAGAATAAATTCTGCGCGAGTTGCGGGACCCCTGTAACGAGTTCCAAATCTTGCCCAAAATGCCAGGCTCAATGCGGGCCCAATGATCTCTTTTGTATCAACTGTGGATTTAACCTCAGCAAACAAACCGCACCTGCCCCCAGCGGACAACCTGCATTTGCGCAGCCCGCTGCCCCTACACCAAAAGCACAACCTGCATCTACCCAGCCTGCGGTGACTGCGCCGGTTATAGATGCTGGCAGTTTTCGCAAACGGGTGACTGTCCTCTCAGTCGATATCAAAAGTTCCACATCCATGATCCAAAAACTCGATCCCGAAGAGGCGAAGGAGCTCATATTCCCCGCAATCGATCGGATGGCAAGTATTGTCTACCAATACGGCGGCGTAGTGATCGGCAAAGCAGGCGATGGACTCGTAGCCGCTTTTGGAGCTCCAATCGCGTTGGAAGATGATGCCCTCCGCGGCTGCCTTGCAGCTCTTGCTATGCAAACGCAGATTAAAACTGTGAATGCAACCCTTGCGATTCGAATCGGCTTAAGTTCGGGGGAGGTCCTTTTTTCTGGGGATACGACAAAATATGAAATCATCGGAGAGGCGGTTCATTTTGCGACGACACTACAAGAAGCTGCTGTTCCCGGCACGGTTCTGATTTCTAATGAAACCTTGAAACTTGTCTCGGGCAGCATTACCTATGAAAGTTTTGCTACAAAAGTGAGCGGAACAGATGTCTTTGAGCTCAAGGGAATTAGAACCAGTCAAACGGTGAAGGAATTTACCAATCAATTCATTGGCTGCGTAAGCTATATCAACCGGGAAACTGAACTCGCTAAAGTGAAATCTCTCTTAGAGGCTGCAAAAGCAGGGCATGGAAACGCTCTGAGTTTAGTCGCTGAATCTGGGATTGGCAAATCCCGCTTTATGTATGAAATCGTCACCTCTCAAACAGCCAAAGATTGCGCGATCCTTTTGACAGCGGCATTTACTCACACTCGAGATCTTCCCCTGATGCCAGTTGCGAATCTCTTTGCTGGTTTATTTGATTTACCCCGTTCCGAAACAGATGTCGATAAAATCAAAGCCAAAATCGGTCCTCTTCTTGAAAAAGTCACTTCCCCATTCAATCTAAATGCGGCTTTAAGCCTCCTCAATTTAGCTCCCAAGGATCCCGATTGGACATCGCTTGAACCCACCATGAGAAGAAAATATACCTTTGATGTAGGGATCCAACTGATTTTGAATCATGCGGCTGCAAAACCATTAATCGTCATTCTAGAAGATTTCCATTGGGTAGATGGAGAAACGGAAATCTTTATCGATGCGCTGATTTCGCAAGTGGGTTTTCACAAACTATTTATCATCATTAGTTATCGCCCTGAATATAGGGACCATTGGATCAATAAGCCCAATTATTCGACGCTAAAAATCAGTCCTCTTAATGAAGAGTGTCAGATGATGATGCTCGATCATCTTTTGGGAAAAGATCCTTCGCTGATTGCGATCAAAAAAAGGCTCCTCGCAATTGTGGGGGGAAACCCTTTTTTTCTGGAGGAACTGATCGGCTCAGTCATCAGTCAAAAGATTTTTATCGGAGAGCCCAAAAATTACAGCATTCCTGAAGGGACAGACATCAGCAAGCTCCAGCTCCCTGAAACAGTCCTTAACATTTACCAGATCAAAATTGAGAAACTCCCGGCGCTGGAGAAAAAAATCCTCCAGGCCGCCTCTGTGATCGGGACAAAATTCGTCTATTCACTTCTGATTGAATTGCTCGACATGGTCGATGAAGCTGAGATGAGAAGTGCGCTCAATAAATTGACTGAATTGCAATATATCTATGAAACTCAGCTCTATCCAGAGCCGGGATTTGGTTTTGTCCACGCATTGACGCAAGAAACTGCTTATAAGAGCATCCTCAAAAAGACAAAAAAATCGCTCCATTTGAAATTATTTCTAACTTTAGAAGCAAATCTAAAAGACAACCAAGTCGAAGAGATGCAAGTTGTCGCTGAACATGCTTTTTTAAGCGAATCTTGGGATAAAGCGGTTTTTTACTGTGTGAAAGCGGCTGAGACTGTTTATGAGATCTTGGCCCTCACAACATGCGCAAAATTATATGAAAAAGCCTTGATCGCCTCCGAGCACCTCCCCCAAACCGACGAGCTCTCTAGTAAAATTATGCGTTTCCACTACGAGCTCTACTATACCTATGTTCCGTTGGGGCGATTCAAAGAACAATATGATCACCTCAGCAAGGCTCTATTGATTGCACTCTCCCGAAAAGATCGTTTTTTTGAAAGTATTCTTCAATCAGCTCTCGGGATTTATTTTGCAGGATTTAAAGATTCGAAAGAAGCGCTCACTCATGCCCAAGACGCAAGA
>CAYZHU010000126.1:0-1137 GCA_964477585.1 uncultured bacterium | reverse complement strand
ATTTCCATGGAACTGAAATCGACTCCTGCAATTGCAATCGCGCAATTTACTCTCGTTCACATCCTCCTCTTTCTGGCTCGATTGAAAGAGCTATTTAGCACCTATCAGGAATTTGAAGCTCTGATCCAAAACATCGATTATCGGACCGAATGGCTCAAAGCCCCGATCGGGCATATAGCCCGATGCTACGAATCTTGGGGACGATCTCATGCGGGCGACTTTGCTCTGGTTGAGGGAAGAAAAGATACTTGGACGACTGTGACTAAAAATCTTCATCCGCTCATGGCAAAGTTTGGCGCTCTGGGGTTGAACGCTTTTTTGCAGGGCGAATTTGAAAAAGCGATCGAATGGACAGCCACAGCTTTACAGCATGCGATGAATACGGAAACGATCATTTTTGCATCGGTTTTTCATGCGATTTTGGGAAATATTTATGTTCGGCAAAATAAGATTCAGGAGGGAAAAGACCACATGAATCGCGCCAAACAAATGGTCGAAGAGGTGCATGCGATCTTCACGACGTTATTTGCAGTCTCGTTAGTGGCGGAAACGCTTTTGCTCCTCAATGAAATCGACCAGGCCCAAGAATACTGCAATAAGGGGCTTGTTATTGTAAAAGAGCGTGGGTTTAATTTAGAGTATTGTTTATTACTGAGAGTTTCGGCCGAAATCGATTTGCGCATGCCTGCTTTCAAACCTGAGACAACGAAACAAAAATTAGATGAGGCTTTGGGCCTAGTGACTCAGAATGGAATGATTCCCCATATAGGACATTGCCATCTGAGCCTGTCCAGATTTTACGCTAAACTTGGGGATGCGCAAAACGCCCAAGCCTCCTTGCAAAATGGGATTTCAATTTATGAGAAACTGGGAATGAAATATTGGATAGAAAAGGCCAAAACATAAGATGAAATGTTCAAAATGCAGCAGCGACATCTCGGAAGGATCAAAATTTTGTCCCAATTGCGGTACGCCTTCGCCCAAATCGAAATTTTGTCCGAAATGTGGGGCTGAGTCCGGCTTGAAAGTCCGTTTTTGTCCGCAATGCGGAACTTCATTCCCTGAAACTACTGGCACCGCCACTTCCCCGATTCAGACTGCTGTCCCACAGCCTAAAACAGGCGCCACTTCCCCGAT
>CAYZHU010000125.1:0-5247 GCA_964477585.1 uncultured bacterium | reverse complement strand
GGTGCGGGGGCGAAGCCCCGACGTTTTCAGATTTCATAATTCAGACTTCAGATTTCCCCCATGGGGTGCGGGGGCGAAGCCCCGACGTTTTCAGATTTCATAATTCAGACTTCAGATTTTCCCCATGGGGTGCGGGGGCGAAGCCCCGACGTTTTCAGATTTCATAATTCAGACTTCAGATTTTCCCCATGGGGTGCGGGGGCGAAGCCCCGACGTTTTCAGATTTCATAATTCAGACTTCAGATTTCCCTCTGGGGTGGATTTCATAATTCAGATTTCAGATTTTAATACCCGTGAGAAGTCCCGCAGCCGCAGGCGGATTTCACATTGGGGTTGGTGATTTTGAAACCGGCGCCTTGGAGGCCGTCGAGATAGTCGATGACGCAGCCCATGAGGCGGTCAGCTGATTTATGATGGAGGTGGATTTGGATGCCGCTGGACTCGAGAACGAGGTCGCCCGGCTTCGCCTTCTCTGAATAGTCAAGGAAATATTCGAATCCGCTGCAGCCCGCCGCCCGCTCGCCAAAACGGAGGCTCCAGCCAGTCTTGCCTTCTTCCGCGAGAATGTTGAGGAATTTTGCAGCCGCTTTGGGGGTGATGGTAATGGTGGTGAGGTCTTCTTGCTCTGCAAGGACTTTATTGAGGTTGTTCAGGAGCTTGGTGAGGTCCTCTTCCGTCATGCCATGGCCCAGCATTCCGGCTTCGATCGTCTCCCAAGTGGAGGCGCTGCAGCCGACGCAATGGAGCCCCATGTTAGTCATTTCTTGAGCCAGCTTTTGGCTCTTGTGAGGGAATCGTTTAAAAATTTCTTCGATCGTCATGTCGCGGGTGATTTGTGCCATAGAGGTCCTAAATTAAAATTTGATTTTGATACAGCCGCCCTTGATCCTGCATTGGCAGGCGAGGCGCTCTTTATCGAGTTCGCCGAGAAAGTCAGACTCGGCTTGGTTGAATTCAGAGAGGTTTTCCATCCCTTCGGTCACTTCGATGACGCAGGTGCCGCAAACCCCTTCCGTACAGGCAAAAGGGACCCCCGCTTGCTCACAAGCTTCTATAATGGGGGAATCGTCGGGTAACTCCACTTCTTCCCGGCTATCTTCAAAAATAATCTTTGCCATAGGGGAACCTTCTTTCCACTAGGCAATATAGCTGTTAGCCCAGAAAAATACAAGGTCTTCCCAGCTCATAATATTGAAAATTTTATTATACTAAAAATCATAATAGTTAAATTTATAATATTATAACTATTTAATTTACCTGCCTTTTGTTGTTGAATTTATAATCAGATTCTATTAAAATATTGCATAAATTTAAATAAACTAAACAAAGATAAAAACTTAATAATCCAAGTATTGGAGATAATTTATGTCAGTACCAAAACTATCAGACGCTGTTGCCGCTGCTTCAATTGCAGAAGGGATAGAAGCACGCAACCTACCCAATGATCAAGACGCAACGCAAGTATATGAGAATCTTGCAGCGCTCTCAGCTGAAAGACAAAGAACCATTGTCCGGCAAGAGAGTGCTTTTGCAAACGAAATCGACCCCAAAGCAAAAGCTCGGCCAGCACAGCAAAAACTCGATCTTCAATGGGCTAACAAAGAAAACTTTTTCAAGAAACATTTCCCAAATCTTTTCGGGAAGACTAAAGCTCCTGAAGCAACGCCTTCTAAAGAAGGGGAACAACTCGGTGCAATGCGAACAGTAACGAATGAAACTACCGATGCAGAAGATACCAACCAAGTGCTCCGCGCGCAACACATTGCCGCAAAAGCCGCAGATGAACTTTCAGATCAAAATGAAACAAATCGTAAAAAGGGCGTACACGCTATTCTTCCCGACACGGGAGATGATGAAGATGCGGATGTTCAAGGAAGCGGTACTCTAAAGACTTCAGATGGCAAATCAAGAGTCGTTGAGTATTTTAACCGAACGTCTCTTTTTGATCACATGTTCAAACTTTCGTATGAACTTCAAGATAAGGCGAAAAATACAGAGGGCACAAAAGGGATTCTGAAGGCCGTATTGGCTGGTGTCTACACTCTTGCCATGGTGTTTATAGCACTACCCTTATTCACCCTACTCGGCTTTGGTGCCCCATGGACAATCCGATGGGATAGCGATACAAAAGTCGAAGTTCTAAAATCATCTGACACGAATAACCTGAAACAGGCTGCTGCTGATGGATCAGAAAAAGCAGGCGCAGCTCTAGATGTTAGACTTTCCGTCATTTCTCAGCCAGGTGCATCGAATGAAGGCAGAAAGTCAGTTAGCGCAGTTAGAGGCGAAAATGATCTTTCTGGTGTTGAAGAAGAAGTAGAAAGAAAAACAGCTGCAGATGCGCAATCTGGCAAGTCTGTTAAGGATACTGCTGTTAGCACGATGACACTCTCTCAAAAAATAAGAAGCGGGCTGTCAAGAGTATTGGCTAAATTCAGCAAAGCTCAGGCATCTGATCCAGTGGTCTTAAGCGATTACGCGAAGGCACGAGGCGCTATTCGAAAAGAAGTTGAAAAATTAGTGGATAGCATCGTTGATGAATATCAATTGATCAATAGACAAGTTCAGGGCCGAAGCCGGTTTTATGACAAATTAGGTAATGAAGTCCAGGCAGATGCGCAAGGTCATTTGACAAATCTTGTGAATGCATTGGCAAAGCATGCAAATGGAGCCACGCCAGAAGAACAGTTTGATCTGTATGGATTCTTTACAGGCCGTTTAGCTGCAAGCGCAGGAGATAAGAAGCTTGTGAATCCTTCTCTACTCATCGTTGATAGAGGTGGGGAATTCCACAAAGATGCTTTGATTCAAGATGAGATCTATGCTTACGTTGTCCAGCATGCCGACGATTTCCGAAATGCTTTCGGAGAGGCATGTGAAAAGGCATACGTATTTGCTCTGCAAAACGGAACGCCTGCACAAGCGACTGAAGAGCTGTTGAGAAATCTCAATGGCGCCGTTGCAAAAGGCTTCATGACCAATGATCAAATAGACGCTGTCTTGGCCCACGTTCGCGATTCAGAAGATGTTCGATTGGCTCAAGTTCAAGCCGCAGTGGATGAGATCAAAAAAGATGGAAACAAACAAGCCCATTCATTTGGCGACGAACTAGTTCAATCTAGTGTTCTAAATGAAGCAGATCAGCCAGCATTCGAGCAAGCTGTTGAAGCTAGGATAAAAGGAATCCAGGCTAAAAAAGCTCTGCAAGAAAAAGCTAAATTGCAAAGACAAGCAAGCGTAGCTAAGCTTGGACAAACGCTCGGCGATATCGTCCAGCGTGCTCTAAGAACACGCGCAATGGCTAAGATCGATGCTAATCTGAAAACTCGCGCGCAAAAAGCTCGAGAAAACGTTGCAAAAGCACGAAGAGCGTTGTTTGACCAATTTAATGAACGGTTAGCTCAAATTACCAATGCTCAAAGAGCATTGAAAGCTCTAAATCGCCAGTATGGTGTATTAGTAGACACAGGCGAAAGATTGGAAGCAGAATACACTATGCTTGAAAATATCCTGATCGATGTTCAGATTTTCAGACCTGAAGAGGTTGTAGAAAATGGAGTAAGAACAGTAAGTCCGGTAGCCAAAGAAACGAAACGAATGACCATTGGTCAAGCAATAGAAGAAATTCGTATAGCTCGGGCTGCAATCCAGGCTTATCCAGGTGCTCAAGCCGCAGATAAACGAAATCTAACAGCTAAGTACAACAAATTGACACAAGCTGTTCGTTCAGAAGTTGATAAGCTTTCGGCGAAGGGAGAAGAAATTCGCGTTAACAATGCTTCCTTGATCTCGTTTAATGACAAGATCCTTGAACAATTAGCGCAAGTCGATGCTGCTATAGCGGCGTATAAAGAATTTGCTTCTAAACCAAGAAAAATTAATTTGGATGACGGTCAGAAGAAAATTATGAATACCGTTTTTGCGGAGAAAGAAGCAACCCAAAAAGCTCTTAGAGAAGAGATTGTAGGGCTTCAGCAATCAGGCGCTGGCATTGTCGATATAAACTTGGCAGGACTCCTCAAGAGACCTGATCAAGCGGCTAATGTGCTCGCTAATGCTATCCCAGCACCAAGACTCTCTGTTGCAGCACCCGTTGTAAATGGGGAAGATCCCCTCGGCGCAGCCCCAGCGGCAGCTCAAAAAGCTCCAGTTGCTGAGAAAGAACCAGAGCAAGCTCCGGTTCCGCTAATTCCAGCTCCAGTTGCTGAGAAAGAACCAGAAGTTCTAGGTAATGCGTTTAATGCTAACCTCGATTCTCCTAGACCAGGAATGTTTAGTGGAATAGGCCTGCCAGCTTTCTTGAAGAGAGCTGCCGCACCTACCACACCAGCAGTGGCAGTGACGCAAGAAGAACCTAGAGATCAAGAGCTTGATTTAGATGGTGATGTAGCTGATGTTGAACAACCATCAGGGCTTAGCAGGCTGTTTGGTTGGGGAAGATCAACTGCTCCAACAACGCCGGCATTGCCAGTTATTACGACTGGGCCAAGCGTTGGTAATGCGCTCAATGTTTCCGACATAGCATAATTCATTATCCTTCTAGGAAAGTGAATCCAAAAGGCCCTTTTTTAAGGGCCTTTTTTATTGGGAAAGAGCTTGTGAAAAAATGGGGACATCCACCGATTTTGATGAGATTTTTCTGCACTTTCAGGGCCAAAAATCTCGCAAAAGCGGCTGGGTAACCATTTTTTCACAAGCTCAGAAGCTCTGAAAGTCCGACGAGTACATCGCGGAGGACTTCGAGAGGCTTTTGATCGGCGTTAAAACGGGAGATGAGGCGGCTTGGGTAATGCTTGAGCAGTTTGACTGTATCGCGCTGATAGACTTCCATCCGGGTGCGCAGCACTTGGGCATCCATGTCATCTGTCCTCTTTTCAATGAGCGCTCTTCTTTGAAGCCGTTTGATGAGTTCCTCGATGTTTTCAATGTCTAAGACAACGATCCGTTCAATGTGAATGTGCTTTTCCAGCAGGTCGGCTTGGCGCAGGGTGCGGGGAATGCCATCGAGGAGGAGGAGCTGCTGGGAGGGGAAATAGCGGTTGGTGGCGATGAGGCCATGGACGAAGTGATGCCAGATCTGGAGGGTCACTTCATCGGGCAGCAGAAGCCCTTTTCCTGCGTAATTGTGGTAGAGCTTGCCTGCGGGAGACTCAGGGGAAAGGCCGCGGAAAATATCACCAGATGAGAGATGGAAATGGTTCCCCGCGCTGCTGAGGAATTTGCCCAAGGTGCCCTTCCCAGACCCAG
>CAYZHU010000124.1:0-5257 GCA_964477585.1 uncultured bacterium | reverse complement strand
CTTTTCGAATGCAACCTTGTCTCTAAAGAGAACTCAAGCGTAGTTCTCAATGGAATCCCTTTATCCGTTTCAACAAATCCATCCTCTTTACAACGCACCGATCGCCCTATCATAGGGACAGTCTCTCGCCTCCATTATCAAAAAGGAGTGATCTATTTCCTCCAAGCTGTACCCTACATTCTTCAAGCCATACCGAATGCCAATTTTCTCATTATTGGCGATGGGCCGGAACGGGAATCGCTTCTTCAACTCGCGAAAGATTTTCCTCAAGTTGCGTTTTTAGGAAACCGCGACGATGTAAATGATTTACTTCCTCTATTCGATGTCTTCGTACTAGCTTCACTATGGGAAGGGCTTCCCCTCTCTATTCTTGAAGCGATCCGGGCTGAGGCCCCTATTGTTGCAACCGATGTCGATGGAAACCGAGATGTGATTGAAAACGAAATCACGGGGCTTTTAGTCCCTCCTAAAGATAGCAAAGCTTTAGCCAACGCCATAATCCGGATCGTTCAAAATCCATCATTGAGAGAAAAATTCATCCCTGCTGCTAAAAAACGGCTCGAAACCGATTTTTCGATTTCTGCTATGCTGCAAAAAACTCATCAAATCTACTGCAATCTGAGCTTTAGTTAAATTGCAGTCTTTTACCAGATAACTGAAACAAAATGTTTTTAATATATTTGTTTCTTTTCTTTCTCTGAATTTCTTTAAATCTTTCTTGCAAAAGCTGTGGCTGGCTGTTTAATTTTAAGAAACGATTCTTCCAAAGAGATAAAGCGCGTTTTAGAGCTAAATTCATTCTTTCTTCTTTTGTTCGGTTCCTTTCCGATAGTGGTCGGATGTAATGTATCGCACCAAAACCACTCCCATGACACAGTTGAGTCAGATCATATTTTTTATGAGAAATCATCTCGTCCCAAAATCTCCCCTTATCATTGATATGGATATCATCGATCACAATCAGAGCTTCATCAGCAAGAAGATGTTCATATACTTGATATTCAGCAGAAACTTGCTCATAATAGTGGATCGTATCTGTAAAAAGGATATCAATATCGATCGGAATTTCCATTTCATTTTGATCGTATGTCGTTAAATCGACACAATCGCCAAAAACAAATTTTACCTGAGAGCTTTGAAAAATTTCGGGAGGCACAAAACGTTGGTCTATCTCCGTATCGACAGTAATCAATGTTTGCGATTTTTTCATTCCATGAAATAGAGCGATCGTACTTGTTCCATACCTGTTACCCAGCTCAAGAATCAATTTCGCATCTGCATGCTGCATTAAAAGGGTCAGCCAATGATAATATGCGCCTGCTTCTCCTCCCTGCACCAAATATTTTAAAACTTCTTTATCCAACTCTCTATTCAAATCATGT
The DNA here is from genome assembly GCA_964477585.1 of uncultured bacterium. Lineage (GTDB taxonomy): Bacteria > Chlamydiota > Chlamydiia > Chlamydiales > SM23-39 > CAYZHU01. The sequence continues at coordinate 3,875 of CAYZHU010000124.1, read as the reverse complement.
TTAGCTAATAATCGAGACGGATAAACAATACCTTGAGGAGTTAATTTCTCAATTTTTTCTAAAACTTCCGGAATATTTTTCATGATCCCTCAATCTACATAGTGTAAGAATTTTTACTGTAGTTTATCTTACTTTGATTCCCTGGAAACCTTTATGTCTCCCAGGAACGTTCTCGATTTCACCGCCGTGAAAATCGATTTCCCAGTTGCTCAAATGCTTTTGCCACCATTCTTCGGTCCGAACATGCCACATAAATCGATGGTATTTTTCTCCCCAACATTCGCTCCAGCTGAGGGCAGAGCCCACTTTGGATTTTTGGTTCACGATTTTGCAAATCTTCGCTACTTCTTTATCGCGGAGATGAGAGAGGACACAGCCGGTAATGAAGAGAGTAGGATATTTGTCGATCGGCAATTGATCGAGAACATCTTCTGCAAATCCATTGTTCCAGGAAAGATGAGGATATTTTTCTTTCGGGTAGAGTTGTTTGGCTAGCTCGATCGCCATCGGAGATGGTTCAATCCCTTCAACTCGCTTGAAAAACTGCGACATGTAGGCTGAATACCAACCATTCCCCGAGCCGATGTCGATGCAGAGCTCCCTATTGTGAAAACAGGCCAAGATCTTACTGCTCCGATTCGCCTCATTGTCGTATTCTTTTCTCCTAAAATTCTCTTCAATTCCCGCCCTTTCCTTTTCGAGTTTGCCCGGTTCGATATATTGAGCATGGTGTTTGGCAAAACTAGATGTTTTTTTCTGGAATAATAGGGAGTAGATTCCTTGAATCAATCTTTTCATTTATGTACTCCATATGCAGTTATCAACAAGTGATCCTATTCCTTGATACCGGAATCCACACTCGATCATTTTTTTCTTATCCAGGGCATTCTTTCCATCAAAGAAAAATGGAGATTTCATTAGAGTTTTAGCCTCGCCCCATTCAAAATTCTTGAACTCAGGCCATTCAGTCAATAGCATCAACAGATCGGCATTTTCGGCAGCGCTTTCGATAGAAGTTGTTCTAACAAAGGATGTTTTTACCGATGAATAATCGGCTTTAGGATCAAATACTTTCACTACTGCACCCTCTTCGATCAATATTTTAACAATCTCTAAAGGCAAACTTCTTCTGAGAGTACTTGTACCTGGTTTATAGGTAATCCCCAGCACTCCTACCGTCCGATTTTTTAACGTCCCTAAGAGTTTTCTGACTTTAGCTATGATACTCTCTTTTCTAGTTCTGTTTTTTGCATGGATGAACTCGAATAGATTTTCCTCTTTTAAGATCTGCCCGAGAACAGCGACGTCTCGCCCTAAAGTTCCGCCAGAAAACCCAATTCCGGGAGAAAGATAGGCCTTGGGTCCAATCCGGATATCGCTTTTGATCCCTTGGATCACGTCTGCCATGACGGCTTCAGGAAATTTTTCACACACATCTGCCAATTGGTTGGCAAATACGATGCTCATCGCTAAAAAGGAATTAATTCCGTGCTTTACAAGCTCTGCGCTCTCCAAACTCATGGTGATCACATTTTGGGTAATCCTGCGAAATAGATTTAGACTCTTTTCCAATGCACATGGATCCCCAGCGCCCAGAATGATCCTCTCAGGTTTTAGATAACACTGGATGGCTTGCCCTAGCTGCAAGTTTTCTGGCGAATAGACAAGCTCCAGAGAAGGCTGATATTTTTGCAAAATCGTTCGGAAATGGCGGCATCCTCCTGCTGGGACTTGAGAACTGACAACTACGATCGCATCTTTTTTTAAAATTGGACCTATTTCATGCATCCGAGCCTCTAGATAAGAAGTGTCGGGCGCATCTAGTTCATTCACTTCTGTGTCATAGCCAAAGAACACAAAGTTGCAAGCGGCAAGATCCGATATTTTGGAAGAAAACCGGAGTTTTTCATTTTTAATTTCCGTTTCAAGCCCCGGTTCAAAAATTGGAGGGATCCCTTTTTGCAAATTTTTTACTACCTGTTCATTTAGGTCGACACCCACTGTTTCAAATCCAAGTTTTGACCAAGAAGCAGACAAAACACATCCTAAGTGTGTAAGTCCCAAAACACCTATTTTATCCATTTTGCCTCATAAGTTCCGGAGTATCAAATGCGTATACTTTAATCTTTTGACAGAAAGCATAGCAGGGAAAATTTTTAATCAATGAAGGAAAAATATCATGTCCGAAATCAGAGTATCCTTTCGGAATATAGGAGAGGATTTCGGGAGATAGGCAATAGACTCCTGAATTGACCCAATGACTATCGCTTTCATTATTTTTCGGCTTCTCTACAAATCGAAGAATCTGCCCATCGCTTTCATATTCGACTACTCCGCTCTGGGTAACATCTTCCAACCAATGGCATCCAATCACCGCCATAGCGTTTTTCTCCCTTTGCAATCGGGCCAAATCCCCTAAGGGGAAATCAGACACATTGTCGCCATAAAGAACAAAAAAAGGCCCAGTCAGCAAGTGAGGTTTAAAAGAATTCAAGGCTCCTGCAGTCCCCAAAATCTCCGGCTCGTAAGAATAGCGGATATTCACTCCGAATTGACTCCCATCTTTGAAATAACCTCGGATTTGCTCTGGGAGATAATGAGTATTGATGAAGATATTTTCTATTTTGTGCTTTTTGCATAGAAGGATGTTATGGAGAAGAAGCGGCTTACCCAAATATTCGATCATCGGCTTTGGCCTTTGCCTCGTAATTTCTGGGTTTCTCGTCCCTTTTCCTGCAGCTAAAATAAGAGCGGTCATAAACTTAATTCTGATTGAATAAATTGAATTGAGGCCAAAAGACCCTTTTTTAAATCGGTTTTAGGTGTCCAACCCAATCGTGTGGCTTCTGAAATATCTGCTAAAGTAATCTGAGCCTCTCCAGCTAAATCTTTTTGATATACCGGCTTTATAGAGGACTTTAAGAGCAAAGAGATCGTCTGATATATTTCATTGATCGAATAGTTCATTCCGCTTCCCAAATTATAGACCTTCCCATTCGTCCGATCATCCTCAAGGCACTGAAGATGAAAATCATTTACGTCATCTACGTAGATGAAATCGCGTCTTTTTTCTCCGGTTCCATAAATGACCGGCTGTTCTTTTTTTAAGAGCTTAATGATAAATGCGCTAAAGACAGGAGGGATTGACCGCCGATAATCCTGTCTGGGGCCGTAGACGCAAAAATAACGAAGAGCTGTCGTAGGCAACCCGTACCGTTCCGCAAACATCCTGCTCGCTGCTTTGCTTAAGGCATAGAAACTCTGAGGGCAAATTTCCTCCTCTTTTGAGGGAAACCGATCCAATCCCTCGTAAAGAGCTGAAGATTCGGCATAGATCACTTTCCGAACGCAGCCTCTCTTACTCGCTTCAAAAACATTAATAGTCCCAGTTATGTTGATATCGGCCGTCTCCAAAGGATTTTTTTCACAATCGCTGATGCAATTTTTCGCAGCCAAATGATAAACAGCATCCACCCCTTCGAAAAGAGGATAAATATCAGGAGATCGTATATCGAGCTTATGAAATTCGACTCCCTCGGGGATTTGGCTTTTCAATCCATAAGCTAAATTATCAATTCCAATGACCCGGAATCGTTTTTCTTGCAGCAAGCGGACTGCGAAATTGGAACCGATAAATCCGGCAACGCCAGTAATCAGGATTGTTTTTTTAGACATGAGCGAGTACTTTCACTCCTTCAAAATCGAATTTAAAATCCATGTATTTCAATCCAGCGGCTTCCAATGCACGTCTTAGTTTGCGCCGATCGGGACTTCTCACATAAAAAACAAAAAATCCGCCTCCTCCCCCGCGGCGGGGGGGGGGGGCGGGGGGCCGGGGGGGGGGGGGCGCCTCGGGGCGGGGCTGGGGGGGGGGG
>CAYZHU010000123.1:0-5274 GCA_964477585.1 uncultured bacterium | reverse complement strand
AGCTTAACATTGATCAAAGGATGACAAGTCAACAGGATATGTATCGTCTAGTTGCAAGAAAATTAGATATCTCTCCAACCCATGATGTAGTAGAAGTTGGATCAGGACGAGGGGTTGGTGCAAATTTAATTTCAACGGAATTTCAGCCTAAATCTTTGACAGGAGTTGATTTTTGTAAGGAACAGGTTTTTCGAGCTCGGGATGTTAACAGGATCGCAGTTGAACAAGGTAGAGTTGATTATGTAGTAGGTGATGCCGAGAATTTACCTTTTGCCAACGAGTCGAAAGATAGACTTTACTCTGTTGAAGCAGCTCAGCATTTTCCTTCCATAAATGGATTTGTTAAAGAAGCTTCAAGAGTTCTTAAGCCCAATGGCAAAATTTGTGTTGCATCATTTTTTGGATGCCATGATTTTGCAAGGGAGGTTGTCTCGCCATTGATTCAAACTGTAGACGCTGGCATCGATAAACTTCCTTCGACTTGTTCGGTAATAAATGATCTTCGTGAAAGTGGTTTTACAGATATCAAAGTTCAATCGATTGGAAAGAGGGTGTGGAGCGGATTTGACAAATGGGTTTCCCAAACTAAATTGAGTGACTCTTGGACTAGGAATTGGAAAGTGGCATATGAATCTGGAGATTTAGACTATTATTTAATTAGGGGGACAAAAAAATGATTTCTTCATTACTTGCAATGATATTATGTTGGAAAATTATTCCTTTATTTATTTAATAGTGGATCTTTAACCTCCTCTGTGTCCTCCGGCTAGATTGTTTAATTCCGGAGGATTGGATTTCATCAATTTTTTTTCACAATACAATCAATTACCAGAAAATAATACAAATCTACTATCAGGATGAAGTTCGTATTTTGGAGATGCTGACTTCTAACGCAGGACAATTTCTACATCTATAAAGTTCCCATTTTTTTAGAGTTTTGACGGAGCATGTTCAGGCCTTTGTCTGTGCAAGTTAAGATTTTACTATATCGTAATTAATATTTGGTTTAGAGTTTCCGGGTTCAAAGGAGGCTTGTATGTCTGCAGTCAGTTTGCCAGTTGATACTGGAGGGGTGTTAGGCTATGCGATAGCCGGAGCCCAACCAGATCGAATATCCAAATTTAGGAACTTGATCCTACAAGTAAAACCCAAAATTACCTGGTGCTGGAAAGTCGTGGTCGAAACTTTTAAAAGGGAAGGAATTACGATAACGCTATTGTTTATAAGCGCTCTGGGTCTTTTACCTGTATGGATGTGCATCGGGATTGCAGTATGCGGTATTGCTAGACTGTGCTTCGTGATCTTTCGGACGAGGGAAAAAGTAGAAAAATGTAGCCACAAATATAAAGAACTAGAGGGGGAAAATGGTCGATTTAGAGTAGAAAATCTAGATTTAACTGGTGAACGCGATAGAATGCGGGTTGCTAAGGAAGATTTAGAGAGAGCTCTGCGCTTAGCCCACCATGAAAAAGATGTTGCAGTTTTAAATGCAGGGGATGAACTCAATCAAAAAAAAAATAGCCTTAGCTGAACGGGACCGCCTAAAAGGTCAATTAGGCGAAGTAAATGAACAAATGGCTTTTCATCAAAGAAATCGTCAGGCTGTCATTGAGGATAATGATCTCCTTGGACAAAGAGAAGTGCAAATTCGTCGTGAAAAAGAGGCAGTTCTGGAAGGACATAAATTTCTAGAAGAGGAAAAGCTGGAACTTGCTAGGCAGCGGGATGCAGCTCTTGCTGAAAAGAGGGCGGCAGTGGGCGAGCGCGATGCTGCAGTTCAGGAAAAAAATCAAATGCAAAGGGAACGAGATGATGCCCGAGCCGGATTAGTAGCAAATGAGTTTCAAAATAAATGGATTGAGGTTGAACGGGAAAAAAATCAACATTTAGCTCGTGTCATGGCAGCTTATGACAAGGTTCCAGCTGTAGAACGGGATGAAGAAATTGACAGAGAAGTCGAGACTCTCTCGAAATTGCTGCAACCGAAAGAAGAAGTCGAAAGGACAATAGAAGAAGCAATAACCTTGCTGCCAGGAGATCATAAATCTCGGCATGCACTCGAAAGACTTCGAATAATCTTAAGAATGGAAAAAACGTCTCTGGGGAGTATTTCTCATGCATTTTCTCTCCATACGCCTCTCAAAAGTCTGATAAATGCTCTTGGGCGTTCTGCATGAAACAAACTAAGAAAGGAGAGAGTTTATGGCAATTCCAGTAGGTGGGCATGCGGCTGTTCAGCCAGAACTTCGCCAAGCAATTGGACAAGTTTTTAGTATTCAGCAGAAAAGGATCGAAGAATTAGGAGATTTAGCGAGAAATGCTGAACTAGAAACTTTAGCTGCTCATAAAGAAAAAGAGCAAATGCAAGGTCAATTAAATGACCAAATAGACAAAACCAAGAGGGCTGAAACTACAATAGAAGATTTACAGAAGGAACTTAGGGAAATTCAGGTTCAAAATGGTAGATTGAACCAAAATATTGCCATACTTCAAAGACAATTACAGCCAGTTAGAGAACAAGAAAATCTCGGAAATCAGGAAATCGCAAATTTGAAACTGCAAATTAAGGATTATGCTGCACAAATTGAAAGATTAAAGGGGCGAGAACAAGAACTCATAGGACAGCTTGCCGGTTTTCAAGAACAACTCGTCCAAGAACAAAGAAAAGTGAATGATCTACAGAGACAACTTCTCGATGAAAGAGAGAAACGGGAGCTGCAAGAAGCGCAAATTACTAAGAGAGAAAAAGAAAAAGCAGATATACGTATTCATCGGGAAAAACGGTTTAATTCTCTAATGAGTGAATTGCATAGATTGCAAAATCGATATGAATTTTCAAAAGGAACTGTTGCAGCAGGAGCTGCAGCAATAATACTTGGCGCCACGGCAGTTGGTGGAATAGTTGGATATCTAGTCGGCTCCGCGGGAGGCTCAGTTTATGTGGCAGCGAAAGGGGACAACGGCACAAAAATAATGAAACAAGTCATGCAAAGACTGCCTGAGATCAAAAGAGAACTAATTGAACTTGGCAACTTATTGGGAAAACGGCCTCTGAATGAAGGCATATTCGATCCATACGCATGGAATGATCTTCGTTATAAATTTCCCCCCTTTGGTTTGGGGAAAGGGGGGAAGAGGATTAGTTGATTGCAGTCTCTTCGTCGGATTCGTCGACGAGTTTGCAGTCAGGACAGGCAAGCGCGCTGGTGTCGTTGCAATCAGGACAGGTTTCGCTGGTTTCTTCAGAAAGGAGAAGGATTGGTTTCTTCGGAGTTGCCTCTTCTGCTGAGAGTGCTGCGGTTGCCAAAAAGGCTGCAAATAATGCTTTTAACATGGGTTTCCTTTAGTTTTAGGAACGAGGAAAGATCTCGTTCGATTTAAAAAAGAACGCAATTTCTGTTTTTGCTGTTTGCGCACTGTCTGATCCGTGGATGGCGTTCCGGTCAATGCTGGTCGCAAAGTCAGCGCGGATCGTGCCAGGGGCCGCTTTCGATGGATCGGTCGCTCCCATAATCTGCCGGTTGCGGGCAATCGCATTTTCCCCTTCAAGTACAAGTACTAGTACTGGGCCAGATGTCATGAACTCTACAAGCTCTTTATAAAAGGGACGCTCTTTATGCACAGCATAAAAGTTCTTTGCTTGGTCAGCGCTAAGGTGGAGCATTTTGGCTGCAACAATGCTGAGCCCTTCTCTTTCATAATACTCAAGAATGTTGCCGATCATGTTTTGGCCCACTGCATCAGGCTTAATGATCGAAAGAGTTTGCTCCAAAGTTTGGGTAGTTGTTTGGGTCATGAGAGTTCTCCATAATTGATTTGCAGGGATCATTCTAAATGACGGAGCAATAAATCTCACGAAGTTCTAGTGAAAATTGGGTGAAAATCTTTAAAATAGCCAATTTTACAGAGGAACTGATGATGTCTTACGGCGATTACCCAGACTTAAGTAAAGTAAAAAAAATACTTGTTGTGAAACTGCGTCAATTGGGCGATGTACTCTTGACGGGTCCAGTATTTACTGTTTTAAGAAGGGCGATGCCCGAAGCGAAAATCGATGCCTATGTCTATGGGGAATCGGTCCCCATGCTGGAGGGGCACCCCGGCATCGATCGATTCATCCGGTATGAACGGGAATGGAAGAGGAAGAGCTTTTGGGAGCGGATGAAGCAAGAATGGAAGATGATGAGCTTGATCCGCGAAGAGGGATACGATCTGGTAGTGAACTTGACCGAGGGGGATCGAGGAGCGATCGCTGCCAAATGGGCGCAGGCGCAGGTCCGGGTTGGCTTTGAGCCAAAAGGAAAATGGCAGAAAAAGATTTTAACGCATGTGGTGAAGAATTGCCCAAATGCGCGCCACAATGTGGAACGTAATTTGGATGCGGTTAGAAGGATCGGGATTTTTCCCGCATTCGAAGAACGGGAGCTGTTTTTGGATGTGTCCGATGAGGCTAGGCGGACTATGCTGGAGAGGATCGGAAGTGATAAATTTGTTCTGATCCACCCCACGTCTCGGTGGCGCTTCAAGTGTTGGCCGGTTGAAAAAATGAGGGAGCTTGCAGAAAAGCTGATCGCAAAGGGAAAACGGCTCGTTTTCACCTCAGGGCCTGATCGGGATGAACGGGCGATGGTTGAGGAGATCGTTCGGGGATTGAATGTGGTGAATTTAGCCGGTTCGATCTCGCTCAAAGAATTGGCCGCATTGATCCATATGGCCGAATTCCTAGTGTGCGTCGACTCAGTGCCGTTCCACATGGCCTCCGCTTTGAAAAAAGGGGTCGTGGCCATTTGGGGTCCTACTTCTGAGATCAATTGGGGTCCCTGGCGCAATCCAAATGCGCGGCTCGTCATGCAAAACTTCAGCTGCAGGCCTTGCTTTCAGGATGGGTGCGGAGGGAGCAAGCTGAGCGATTGTCTTTACACTTTGCCGGTGGCTAAGGTAATGAAGGCGATCGATAGTTTAGAGGGGAAGGATGGGACGAAGATGGCTCTCTTTTCCCGCTCCGGAATCAGGGAATTCCAAGATTCGTAATAATCTTTTACTATGCGACAAAACTTTTTTTATAATTGATTTATATATAATGAAGTTTATATAGTTTTGTTGGTAAATAAAGAACATTATGTCTATTTCAGAACTGAAAGCCGTTGGAACATTCGCGCGTCTGAGGGCCGACAGTCCCGATTGTAAAATCCACTATCTGAATAGTTATGCGCTAAGAGGCTCGGATACTTTACGCAATGGCCAAATTGTAAAACTCAATTCGACCAGATCGGA
>CAYZHU010000122.1:0-5303 GCA_964477585.1 uncultured bacterium | reverse complement strand
GTGAATGTCCTGGCCAAAAGGGGCTATAGGTTGGATTGGAGTTTTGGGAAATGGTGCGAGATGGCCCATTTAAGCGGAGATGCCTTACGGGAGGGGATTTACGCTGAATTTCCCGATCTGGATCCCAATTGGGATCTTCTCTATGCGGAGAAAAAACAGGCTTATTTCGATCTTTTGAGCGCTGGCAAGGTGGAGATGATGCCTGGGGCCGAATCTCTTCTCAAAGCGCTTGCCGCTGCAAATATCCGCAGAGCTGTTGTGACTAACGCAAGTCTGCCCCAAGTGCAAGTCCTCTCTCCGCAGCTTCCGGTACTCAAAACTCTGAAGCACTGGATTACTCGCGAAGACTATGAAAACCCGAAACCCCATCCCGAATGTTATCTTCGGGCCATCCAGCTCCACGGGGAGCCTGGCGACAAGATCATCGGTTTTGAAGATTCGATCCGGGGCTTGCAAGCTCTCAGGCAAACCCCCGCCCTTCCGGTCCTTATCTGTCCTTCCCATCATCCCCTTCTCGAGCTCGCATCCGAAGGGGTCCTACACTTCGAATCTCTTGCCCAGATCCCGAATGAAAAAATAACGGGATGAACTAATTTTTATATAATTATAAATTATATTTTAAAGTTTAACTAAAACTTTGTTTAATGTATAATCTTATCTTAAAAAAGAGATAGATTATGTGCTCTCTAGAAATACAACCTTTAAATAACGGCCCTTTTGCAAGTCCAATAGGGAGCAGGCCTCTGGCTAGTGATGAATTCGATCATGTTTTGGGTTTTTTGCCTTTCGAAGATCTAGCGCGAGCAGAAGTCGTGTGCCGTTCTTGGAATCGCTTCATCAAGACAGATCCATGGAAGAAGCAGTGCCAAAATCTATTGAATATTCCAACGAATGTCGATCCAAAAAGCTACCTCCCAGCGGGTCTTTCCTATAAAGAAGGCTTTTTGCTGGTCCTTTCTAAAATTTATGGCGAACGTGCATATCGATACTATCTGGGAGCCAAAACTGAACCTGCACCCCGAATTCCTGATTCACTTAAAAAATGGAATGAGCCCGATCCTTGCGATCCAGCTAGTACTATAGGCGAGAAATATTTTTGGATGTATTCTCCTCCCTATTTTGAAATCACTGTTGGGGGAGATTCTCCTCTTGATTTAGATAAACCAGACGATCCAAATGAAGAAGAAGCTCCAACGTTAATACGGAAAGAGGTGGGTCTTGGATCAAAACCTAGGACTTTAAGAGTACCTAATACGATTAACAATCTTGATGTGCTATTTAAATATCCCAAAAATGGAAATCCCTCGATGTATGCTGAAATTACTTGGAGACCTATTTTTGTTCAGCACGGCAACAAAAGAATCCCTTCTGGATGGATTTGCATGAGAGAAGATGTGATTGGAAGGAACCGTATCTTTGCTCAGCAGCAAGAGGCTGCAACGGAGGCGGGAGTTGTCATCTCTGGGTTAGGGCATCGGATTCTTTTTAATTTTCTAAGACATGCTGAGACCAATACATATTCAGATGGGGACAGTCCCTCTTGGACTTTTGCGCTCACTTCAACTCGCACTATTGATTCGGTAGAAAATGTTATGGCTACGGGTTGCGGGGGAGGCGGTCATTCAGGTCTGAACCTGCTCCACTACGACGTCGTCGACAACAATGTCGGTGTGGCGGTGGCCCTTCCTGCGGAAGGCCGATAGTCCTTGAAAATTAAAATTTATAAAATTTTTTGCATCTTCGGGAACTTTGAAAGAAGATTTAACGCAAAGACGCGTAAGACGCCAAGACGCAAAGATTAGTATATTTTCTTGCGCCTTTGCGACCCCGCGTCTTTGCGTTGATTTTTTCGGAGAACGGTTCGGTCTCGGTCTCGCACGGATTTTTCTGTTACTTCTGCCTTAATAAATGACTTGCATTAGGAATAAGCCCTGCGGAGGGGCGGCCTGGCCGGCTTTTTTCCGGTCGCGGGAGGCTAGGATAGCGGGGATTTCGCTTAAGGCTAGCTTGTGAGTAGCGATATCGAGAAGCGTGCCCGTAATATTCCGGACCATCTTGTAAAGAAAGCCATCCCCTTCAAATTCGAGCCGGATTCCGCCAGGTTGATCGATTGCATCGAGACGATAGAGGGTCCGGATCGTGTCGTCAGGGACCGTTTTTTTTTGGTTGGCAAATGAGATGAAGTCATGAGTGCCAAGAAAGAGACGGGTAGCTTCTTTGAGAAGGGAAAGATCAAGACGGGAAAAAATTTGGGTCCGATAGAGGCGGGCGAAGGGGTCGGCTATCGAGTCGAGATGGAGATGATAGTGGTAGATTTTCCGCTTGGCGCTGTAGCGGGCGTGAAAGAGATCGGGGACAGGATCGATCTGGAGGATCCGGATGTCGTGAGGGAGAAGGGCATTGAGAGAAAGGCGGAAGCGGTGGGGATCGAGAGGTACTTCGGTATCAAAATGGGCCGTTTGGCCGCGGGCATGGACCCCTGCATCGGTCCGTCCAGATCCAGTGAGATTCAGGGGATGGCGTAGAGCGGTCTGAAGGGCCTGTTGAATGAGCGATTGGATCGATTGGGAATTTGCTTGGACTTGCCACCCGCAGTAATGGGTCCCGTCGTAGGCTATAGTGAGTTTGTAGCGCATGAGTGGAGTAAAATTTTTGCGACGGCGAGATCAAATGGCGTTGTGATTTTTAAATTGTGCGAAGTAGAGGGGACGATCTCGACTGTATGGCCAAAACTTTCTGCTAAGGCCATATCATCGGTGACATTGATATTGTTTTTAAAAGCATGGGCAAAGGCATCGAAAAAGAGGGAACGGCTAAGAGCTTGAGGGGTTTGCATTTCCCAAAGCCTGGAGCGGTCGAGCGTTTTTTCGACGATCCGGCTGGAGGAACATTGCTTGATCGTGCAGACTACGGGAGCCGCTAGCGCTGCAGCTCCAGTCCGGAGGACCGCTTCCAAAACAGCGAGGAGATAGGGGCGCTCCAGAAAGGGGCGGGCAGAATCGTGAGTCAACACATAGTCTGATTGAGCGGACGTTTTCAAAAGACCCGAATAAACGGAAAGTTGCCTCTCTTTTCCTGGGAGAGCAAAGGAGAGCGGTTTATGGGGGCAATGAAAAAGGGACTGATATTGAGGCTCGCAGACAACGATAATTTCATCGATCTCGGGCGAGGCGGCAAAAAGCTCAAAGCTATAAAGAGCGATCGGCTTGTCTTCAAGAGTCAAGTATTGCTTTGGCGTGGAAGCTCCCATTCGAGAACCGATCCCGCCAGCGCAGAAGATAAGACTAATAGAAAAATTTTGGTACATAGTGGAGACTATTGTATTGAAAAAAGCTTTTCAATACAACGGAATGAATCGGAAACGCAAACGTTCACGAGAGAAAGGGGGGTAGACCCCCCCTTTGCTTAGCTGAGATGCTTATTGACCAATTTGGTCATTTCAAACATATTGACCGCTTTTTTGCCGCCAAAGATTTTTTGGAGCTTATCATCTGGATTGATGTTGCGGCGGTTTTTTGGATCTTGCAGATTATTTTTCTTAATGTATGCCCAAAGTTTTTTTGTCACTTCTGTTCGAGGCATTGGTCCATCGCCTACGATTGCAGCAAGGTCTTTGCTGGGTTTCATTGGTTGCATGAATTTCGAATTTTTTTGCTTTGTTGCCATGTTCTCATTCTCCTTTAACAGGCTGTTCTTTCGTCTAAAGAAATCTTTTATCCGCCTGAGGGGTTAATAGTCAAAAAAAATCTCATGGGCAGACCAGTATCTAGAAGTTTTTTTTTCTATAAAATCCAGGTCTGTCCGCATTTAAGAGACTGAAATTGTAGCGGATATTGCTTTTTTTACCACATGAAAAGTTCGCCTTGTAAATTTTGCATTTTTTGTGTCAAATTTCTAAATATGCTAAAAATTGGACCGATGCCGACTCTAATCGAATTAGAAAATCTCAATTCCAAGTTGAAACAAGCCATTTCGATTTACGATAAAAATGAAATTCTCGATTCGCTGCCCTGCATGGGAAAATTTCTGAAATCTACTCCTCTATTTCGGTCATTTTTAGCAGGCCTTTCTCCGGAATGTGAATTCGCTTTGAAACAGGTGATCGCAATTGGCCAAGGGGAAAGGGTGTTTCTCCCGATGGCGGAAGAAAGATTGCGCGATCTCCTTGTGAAATTGTTGACAGTCGATCAGTTTTACCGAGAAATTGGGGGGATCATCGGCTATCAGGTCAAGATCCTTCAGCTGCTGCAAGGTGAAGAGATAAAAGCTATTCCTTCCAATTACCACTCTCCCCTGTTCCAAGAAATCCAAGAAGGGACAGACGAAGTAGAAGAAGCGATTCAGTGGGGAATGGATGCAATGCCAGAAATGGCAGAATTCTATCCTTTAGGAGGCGCTGCCGATCGGCTCCATCTAGTGGATAACGAGACGGGGCTTGAATTGCCTGCGGCTAAATTGCCATTTGCGGGAAAATCTCTTCTGACTCATTTGATACGGGATCTTGCGGCGAGAGAATATCTATACTTTAAAGAACGGGGGATTCAGCTTACGACTCCGATCGCAATCATGACATCGCATGAGAAAGAGAACCATACCCACGTGCTCCAAATCTGCGAAGAGGCCCGTTGGTTTGGCCGTCCAAAAGATTCTTTCCGTTTATTTACCCAACCTCTAGTCCCAGCCGTAAACCAGGATGGGAATTGGTGTTTATTGGGGCCGTTGAAACCGCTGCTCAAGCCAGGCGGGCATGGCGCTATCTGGAAACTTGCAAAAGATGAAGGAGTTTTCGATTGGCTCATGAAATTGGGAAGAAAAAAAGCTCTCATCCGGCAGATCAATAATCCTTTGGCTGGATTGGATTATGGACTTCTCGCTTTTTCCGGATTCGGATGGAAAAACGAGATGGTTTTTGGGTTTGCATCTTGTCCTAGACTTTTGCGGGCGGCTGAAGGAGTGAATGTCTTAATTGAACGGAAAACCGGTTCATTGAGAGAGGTGGTTCTCACAAATATTGAGTATTGCGATTTCGGGAAATATGGGATTGAAGATAAACCTCTGAAAGAAAATGAACCTTTTTCACGCTTCTCCTCCAATACAAACATTTTATTTGCAGATCTCCAAGCGATTTCCCAAGGGATCGACAGGTGTCCATTGCCTGGGCTTCTGATCAATTTGAAGCCAGCGGCTTATACCTGCGAAACAGGAGAAAAGAAAGAGGCGACGCTCGCTCGTTTAGAATCGACTATGCAGAATATCGCCGATATTTTTGTGGAGAAAAAGGAGGAAGGGGAATCTCTTGATAC
>CAYZHU010000121.1:0-5310 GCA_964477585.1 uncultured bacterium | reverse complement strand
AAGACTTGTGCTCTTACGATCTAGCTAGATCATAAACTGCAGGAAGCTGCTTATGGGTAATTTCATGCATTTTTGGATGCAGCAAAAGCGCCTCCACTTCATCCCAATTTTCAGCTCTGATGCTATAAGTAAGATTAAGTAATAGAAACAAGAAACCAATAGAAGGAAGTTCGATTGCAGCTTTGATGACAGCTAAATGTTCGGGTTCAGGTCCATTTTGTTCTCCTGGATTCATTCCCTCTAATGGGTATTGAGCATTAAGAAGATCGTCACTTAGATCTGCAAACATGCCCCGTTCATTCAGTATTGTAAACGCTTCCAAGTCTCCCTTATTTACTAGATTTATTGCGATCTGCTTAACTATCTGAGATTTCGTCTCCTGATTTGGCCAGGGCTGGCGTAATATCTGGATAATCGCTCCTGTATCAGTTTGTGGAGAAAGAAGCCAAGAAGACAACGCAATGGCCTTAACACCAGGTGAAAAATAATAAACCTCCAAAGGAAAATTGAACATAATACCAAAAATACTAAATATTATCTCTCCAGTAGTATCAATCGCCTCTAATTGTGTTCTTTTTTCAGCCATCCATGTTCTTAAGCGCTCTGCTTTTTCATCTGGAGAGAGATGATTAATGCTATTTAAAAAGTCTTGGATGAATGGGTAAAGGGGCCTTAATAGATCCATAAAGGCGATCAGGTTTTGGTCCCGCTTTTCTTGGAGAGGTCTGCCTAATTCATTCAGTTCACGATAGGGGAGTTCGCCAATCTGCCGTCCTGCTAAAACTGGCGTCCAAGCCTCCCGCATCCATAATCGATTTTGCAAAAGGTGTTCGACAGCTTGCTCTCTTACAGCTTGTAATTTAAAAGAAAAGCCATTCGGCGCAACCTGCAAGGGAGAATTTTCAAGCTGATGAATCATTCTTCCCATCAAAGTCTTAGGCTGTCCCTGATAAGTACCATAGATAGTAGCATGTGCTTGGGGCAATGCTGATTCGCCATCTAGGAAAGAATTCGCTAATGCTCCTATATCTCTATCATTTTCAGCATAAGCCATTATGAGCCCTAAAACGTCTGTAGTGAGAGTAGGAAGAGTGGAATTCATAAATAAATCTAAAATTAAAATGTTTTGTTGAAGCCCTTTGCCAACATTTCTTACTGATCAGCCCATTGCTGATTGCGAAGGTCGATGATCTCTTGGAATCGCGCAGCAAAAACTGGGCGATTTTTTGCAGCGCAAAGATCGCGTATTTCAGCGATGACTTCTAAATAGACTGGTCGCTTAGCTGCAGGTAGCTCTTTATTTAACAGTTCTTCCATTTTTGGATGCTCCAAAAGAGTCCCTATTACTCTCCAAATATTAGTTCTGGCGCAATGCAAAAAACAATATGTTAAAAACAAGAAACCACGGGAAGGGAGTGCAATTGCAGCTCTCATGATTTCCAAAAGATCGGGTTCAAGACCATCGTCTCCTCCTGGATCTAGTCCCTCAATTAGGGAATCTTCATCATCATCATGTTGGAGTACGTCATTAAGAACAGCATCATTTAAATCTGTAAACATGCCTCGTTCATGCAATATCTGAAAGGCTTCCAAATTAGCCGTTGGTATTAGTTGTATTAAGAACGCTTTAACGATCAGGGATTTTGTCTCCTGATCTTGCCAGGGCTGACGCAACATTTCGATAATCGCCCCTGTATCAATGGGAGCCTTCAACGAGGAATTCAGTCCGCAAATGAGAGAAGCTTCAGGCGAGAAATAAGAAAGTTCCAAAGGAACACCGAAAGGATTTTCAGGATCGTTAACTATTAGTGTCTGTGTAGGATCAATCTCTATAAATTGGCCTCTATTATCGCCCATCCATGCTCTTAAGGTCTCTGCTTTTTCATCTGGAGAGAGATGATCAATGCTACCTAAAAACTCTTGGATGAATGGATAATCATTCCCTAATTTTCTCATAAAAGCGACTAGGTCGTGGTCTCGTATCTCTTGAAGAAGCCTGCCTAATTCGTTTAATTCCTGATAGGAAAGATCGCCGATCTGCCGTTCTTCCAAAATGGGCGCCCAAGCCTCTTCCATCATTAATCGATTTTGCAAAAGGTGTTCCACAGTTTGTTCTCTCACAGCAAGCAATTTAAGAGAAAAGCCATTCGGCACAACCTGCAAGGGAGAATTTTCAAGCTGATGAATTATTCTTCCCATCAAAGTATTAGATCGACCCTTATAAGCCTCGTAGATTGTCTGATGTGCATGAGAGAATGCATCTCCGGCTTGTCCGTGAATGTTCGCTAATGCTGCCATTTCTTCTTCATCGCCAGAAGAAGCCATTACAAGACCTAAAATTGGTGGATGAAGATCTGCGAACCTAGTAGATGAATTAGAAGGAATGGAATTCATATATAAACCTATTTTTTATAGTATAAGGCACGAATTATACATCGTTTGAAAAAAATAAAACACAAAAAAAATTGCTATACTGATGAAGTCTACTTTATTTGATTTTTATCTTTTTCTCTTTGGATGAGTTCGTTTTTTAAAAGAAAGTTCTTTTGACTAGTTGCATGGTCGCGGGCCTGTTTCCAATGAGCTGCTGTATCGCAGAGCGCTTCGACGAGATCTGTGGAGTATCTCAGTCCAACTGCAAGTTGGATCAATGGCGTGCGATCTTCATCGCCAATTTTAGTTTTAGAAATCCAAGCGATCGCCTTTTGCGGCAACTGCTTTGCAACATGATGAGGATTGAGATCTGCTACCATGGCTAGTACGATGGCGACAATTTTATCTGTGTTGTCCTTCAAAGTTCCAAAATAACCTGGATTGTTGAGAATCCCTCTATTGATTGCCTCATAGCGGCATTTTAATTCTGAAGGAGGAAGATTACTTAATCTTAGAGCTGCTGCTACTACTGACATATTATCTCTCTTTGTTAAAAATTTTTGTCATTAAGAGGATACGCTAATTGATTGTTTTGTTCAAACGTTTTTGGTTGTCAGGTTCCTGTTGAAAAATAAGTTTGATTGATATAAATCTTATCACTGGCCTGTGTGAGATGTCCCCAAATGCAAAAAAAATCAAAAGCGACTTTTATTATCCTCAACGATAAAGGTCTTCATACCAGACCTTCTACCGAGCTAGTGAAATGCGCTGCCCGTTTTAGCTCAAGTATTTCCTTAACGTATCGGAATTATCAGGTCAATGCTAAGTCTCTCCTCGGGATTTTGATGCTAGCCGCTGAACGCGGCGCAAAGATTGCAATTGAAGCGGAAGGGGATGATGCCGAAGAGGCGATCTTAGCAATCGTTTCTCTTGCTCAAAATCGATTCAATATCAAGTACTAACACTTTTTCCTTCACAAAATCTTTATATGTGGTAAGGTTATGTCAAGAAAGGTTGAAGATGCCATTAACATTCGATCCTGTTTCGGGGAGACCTCAATTAAAAATTTCTGTACCTATCACCAACGACATGACACAAATTTCCTTTACAATGGATCCTGCGAGGCAAAAGTGGGAAGACTACATAGAGAGTGTGCTCATTTCGGCGAATAGCCCAAGCGGGGGAGCGGCCTCGGCGGCATTGTCCGAGTACATCAAATCGAAAAAATGGGAAATCGGTGAGAGTATAGGTTCAGGCAGCTCTGCACGGGTTTTTAGGATTCTCAATACGGATCTTGTTATCAAGGTGATGAAGCGGTGCGAGAAAATGGCCTCCTGGGAAAAAGATAAAGGGGAGGATCTCGCCGTCGGACTTCAACATAAAAACATTGTGGCTCCCCGTAACATCCTCTACTACGGCAATAATGAAGTTCATGAAAATGGGAGATTAGGCGATCGGATAATAGCGATTATCGAACCCGAATTTCACGGCATTACTTTGCGCGAATATTTAGATACTCACCAGTTGAGTTTGCTGGAGACGTTAAAAATTGGATCGCAAATTTGCAATGGATTGGAGTATCTTCATGAACACAATATAATCCATGAGGACCTGAGTCCGCACAATATCCTCATTTCTGCTGAAAAATTGGCTGCAGTGATCGATTTTGGGATCTCTCGGAGGAGAAATTCCTGGCCGCATCCACAGAGTCCGAGAGGCACAGTTGCGTATGCATCTCCCCAAAGACAGTATGAACACCGCGCTCCCTATCGAGCTTCCGATGATGCCCACTCTTTGGGCAAACTTCTCTATCGGATCTATTATGGCTGTTTACCTGAGGAAGAAATGCAGCGACTCAAAAGTGAAAGAGGGGAAAATCATTTTTTAAAGATCGTCCAACACTTATCGGACCCAGCAGAGGAAAAGAGGCTCTCGATCAAGCAGGCCAAAATTGTGATCGATCTTCTGATTCATCTGATTTCTATGCGGCCGTCTGAAAAGCCGACCACGACCCTCCCGGCGATCCCAAAGAAGAAGCCGGTGTCAATGACGCCTGGCAGGCGGATAATCAGTTCATGATCTTGTTCAGGTGCGATAGGAGGCCGAGGGAAAGAAATGTCGAAAATCAGGTTCCCATTTTCTGTCACATAGAGAGTCCCATCGTCATTCATCCTCCATTTCCCTTGGTAGCCTAAATTTTCCAGTTTCATCCGGGTAGCAGGGGAGCCAAAGAACATCACTTCAACGGGCAATTTGCAAGTGCCGACAGAATCGACTAATTTGCTCTCATCGACGATAACGATCATCTCATCGCTCGATGTCGCTAAGATTTTTTCCCTAACATGAGCGCCTCCTCCTCCTTTGATCATCCGTTTTTTCCGGTCGATTTCATCGGCGCCATCGACAGTCAGGTCGATTTTACCAACTGAATTGATATCCAGAACGGAGATCCCCCCTTTTTTTGCCAATTCAGCAGAAGCTCTGGAGCTGGCCACCGTTTCGATTTTCAGTCCTTTTTTGCAACGTTCGCTCAGTTGCTGAATAAAGAAAGAGGCAGTGCTCCCTGTCCCCAGGCCGACGATCATCCCATTTTTCACAAATTCTGCAGCTTTTGCTGCTGCGGTTCTTTTCGCATCTTCAAACATACCGCCTACGATATCCAAAAGAAGAATATTAAACCACAGAGGTTAACACGGGCAAGGGCACGAAAAGAAAATAGATCCGTGCGAGACCGAGACCGAACCGAGCGCCGTTTTCCGAACATTCGCTAGCGGCTGGAAGCACAGTTCCGCACGATTTCTTCGAAATCGGCGGTATGGCGGGGAAGCCCCGCACCCCAAGAAAAATTATTAACCACAGAGATAGACACCACAGAGGCGGGGCTGCCCCGCACCCCAAGAAGAGCAGAATAACCGCAGAGACAGCACAGAGGAAAAG
>CAYZHU010000120.1:0-5335 GCA_964477585.1 uncultured bacterium | reverse complement strand
AACTCCATAAGGACCTCTAACTGGAGGTGGCGGAGCCGCTCTAGGGGGCTGTGGAGGTCCTATGTGTCGTGGTGGCAATGGCATGATTCTATCTCCTTGGGTTGACCAGTTCTCGCTCTCCGCCGCCAAGCCGTCCCCCTGGCGCAGCAGGAAAGTGAATCATATTCCGAGGAGGAATCGGATTTACTGCGGGAATTTGGGGCATTTCTCTATGTCGAGGGGCTGCTACAGCTTCTCGAGGTCGAGCGTCGACCCCTGCAGCGACGTTCCGAGGGCGAATCGGATTGGCTGCAAGAATGTGGGGCCTTTCTCTATTGAGATGAGGAGCTGCTACAGCTTCTCTAGGTCGAGGATCGATCACTGGAGCGACGTTCCTAGGAGGCAGTGGATTTATTGCGGGAATGGGAGGCATTTCTCTATGACGAGGGACTACAGCTTCTCGAGGCCGAGGATCAGGAATGCGTCTTTGCGGGAGAACGATTCTTGGATGAGGATCTGCCACTAGTTCTCGAGGCCGCGGATCGACAACAGCTTCCCTTCTGGGGAACCAATGGAACCTCCGGGCAGGCAGAGGCCGAGGAGCGGGGAGGACGACAACCGGTTCTTGGACAAATACAGGAGCAGCAGCTACAGGAACTTCTTGGGCTGCGACAAAGCGAGGCAGAGGATTTTCAATTCGTTCAACTCTCCGATTGCGGCAGCAGCAGCAACAGAGGGCGGCAAGCGCGGCTGCGCCTGTGACGCCCAGCGCTATTCCCCAAGGCAATACGATCCAAGAAACAATCGTCGCTAAAATGCTCACCACGATTGCAGTGATCCGCAAGACTTTTATTCCAGTCCCTTCGTTGACTTCTCTTCTCAAATGGACGGCATTCGGGCCGTTCTGATGAAGACGAGGTTGGACGCCATTAGCCATGGGGAAAGCTCCTTAAAATTGTTTTGCTCGAACGTAATTATTCATCGTCACATTGATGAGGATCGCCTCGCAGCTGGAATCCCAACCGGTGTTAGAGCCGAGAATGATCGCATCGTTTGGAGCCCAATCGCGAAATACGTAGGAATCTCCTGAAGAAATTTCCCAACGCGTGCTGTCAGTTAACATCACTTCGCCGCGGATTTGGTCAATCGTGTAGATATATTTCGTATATTCCCCATTTTTAATAGGCCCAAGGAAGAGATTGGCCTCAAGAGACGAGCCTGTAGTTTTATTGACGATTTTGTAGGCGTATTTGGAAAACCAGCGGCTGTTCTGAGTGATTGCCAATGGATCGTCTGAGCGCCAGTTCAGCGCTTTGTAGCCATCATAGACATTGATTTTCCATACAGAACCATCTTCCAATTCTACTTGGTCGCCTAGAGCCGAAACGGCAATCAGCCAATGGTAGGCATCGGAATAATAGATTGTCGGATAGCGGTCGAAAATGAATCCATTTTTCTGTTCTTCTTGGTGAACGTATTTTTCTCCCTCTGCTGGATCGGCCTGTTCAGTCATTGGACGGGTTCCTACTGGAACGTGATCGGCATCATCGGCAAAGAGGAAAAAAACAGGAGTGATAAGAGAAAGAAGCGCAATTGATTTAGACATTTTTTTCATAAGGTCTCCAGTAAAATTGAGAAAAGACTTTAATGGAAATGCGATTTTTTTGTAACGAAAAAATTCACATTCCTGTTTTTTGTAAGATATGAGGAAGATTTTTTTTATATTCGCGGTGGCGGCGCTCCAAGCTTCTTGCCCGCCCGATTATCTTTCGTTTGCTGCAGGAACCTTTGACCTTTGGCGTCCCAAATACGGAACATTTGAATTTGATATGGAATACAAATTCCATGTCAAATGGATGCGCTCGCCTTATCACTATCTGGAATTTCGCCCCTTAGTTGGAGTGATGACGACAGCTAAAAAATCGTGTTATCTTTACGCTGGGTTGAATTTTGATCTTCTTTTCTGCGATCATATTCTTTTTGCGCCTGGATTTGCTGCAGGATATTTTGCAAAAGGAGATGGAAAGGATCTTGGGTTTCCCCTCGAGTTTCGATCCGGGATAGAGCTGGCGTGGCAATTCGATGATTGGCAAAGGTTAGGCGTTCATTTCTATCATCTTTCGAATGCGAGCATCGGCAGGAAAAACCCAGGAGAGGAGTCGCTGCTTCTCTACTACGATATTCCGTTGCGCAAAGGTTTTCCGTTTTGTAATTAACTATTGAAATTAATATTACTATAATATATAAAATAAAATTATAGTGGAATTATGCACGAAGAATTGATATTTAATCCTTTTCCCTATCTTGAAAACCCTCATCATCAGACGATTGTGAGCGGGTTATTTAGCTTTTCTTCGGAGCCAGAATCAACCCAAAGACTGATTTTACTTCCCGATGGGGATCGGATCTCATTAGAGATCTCCACTCCTAAAGAGTGGAAGCCTGATGATCCAACAGTGGTCATGATCCATGGCCTCTGTGGATCTCATCGTTCACCGAATTTAACGCGTACGGTTAAGAGGTTGCTGCCCAAGGGGATCCGATCGGTCCGGTTCAACATGCGGGGATGTGGGTCTGGGAGGGGAATGGCTAAGCATATTTACCATGGGGGCCGTAGCGACGATCTCTTTGAGTGCATCAAGATTTTAAAGAAAGAGGCTCCTGATTCGCCGATCACTTTGATCGGGTTTTCTCTG
This sequence comes from uncultured bacterium, assembly GCA_964477585.1. Classification (GTDB taxonomy): domain Bacteria; phylum Chlamydiota; class Chlamydiia; order Chlamydiales; family SM23-39; genus CAYZHU01. Next base: position 2,660 of record CAYZHU010000120.1, on the reverse strand, counting down.
GGCGCGAATATCTCTTTGAAACTTTCAGGCGAGTTAGGGGATTTGGGGAGCAAATTCCTCGACAAGGTGATCGCAGTGAGCCCTCCAGTCGATCTCTATTCCAGCATCCAAAAAATTGGATCTCCTGAAAATGAAATGTATGAATCGTACTTCTATCGGCTATTGCGTGCCGACGTGTATCACCGCCACCGCACTTTTAAGGACCTTCCTCCAGTCTCTCTTCCTATCGACTTGAAATTGTATGAGTTCGATCAAATTTATGTAGCGCCTCAATGCAATTTCAAAAGCGCCCATGATTATTACGATAGATGCAGCTCTATCCATTTCATTCCGCAGATCTCAATTCCCTGTAAGATTTTACTTTCTGAGGATGATCCGATTGTTTCGTCAACCTCTTTAGATTCAATGGATCTCCCTTCCAATATTCGGTTGTTCAAGACCAAGAAGGGGGGGCATATGGGGTATATAGGAAACCCGAGCGAAGGATTTTTCTGGCTCGATTCCCTTCTATCCGATTGGATTCAGGAAACTTAGTAATTCTCTAAAATCTTCTACGGATAGCTTCAAACTGGGCGTTGATTTGGTCGAGCTCTGCCTGCTTTTCGATACGGATTTGTTCTCTATCTGGAAGAGCCCGGCCAATCATGTTTTCGAATTGATTATAAAAATTGTCAAATTTTTGAAGTTGAAAGGACTTTTCTTTCGCTTTATCAATGAGCCGCAGTTCTTCTTCAGTGTACAATTGAATCTGCTTGGTAAAATTTGAAAACTCAGATCCATCTTCATCTAATTTTTGCCAGAGTTGACTGCAAGGAGTGTTTTGGAATTCTTTCAAATAATATTCTTTGAGTCTAGGCGGAGGCTCAAAATATTCGTTGCTTGCACCTATGATCGATAATCCTTTCCTGATCACTTCATAAGAATCCCATGGAAGTTGGCTTTGGAGGATTTCTTTTTCCATTCTCTCTTTAAATATGTCTGGACCTAGAAGCCGGACGACTAATTTAAATTCATGAATTAGAGTAGGACCACCTTCGCCCCCATACTTGCGGCTAACAAGTTCGATTAAAGAGGTAGAGAGCATAGGTTCTCTCATTATATAGTATGGGATGAAACCGCATATAATTCCGCCGCTAGCTCCCACTATTGCTACTGGTAAAATAATCAATGCTAATGGGACAGATGAGTTTATAAATAACCCAGATAATGCAAGGCCCACAAGCACAGCGCTTATCAGAATGCCGGCAGCCACCATAATCACTTTTGCGGCGATGGGGTGCATAGCGCTCCAAATCCTGATCCGATCGGAGCTAGAATGGTCTGGGTGATTGATGTTTAATTGGCTGTAAGACGGGATAGAAGAAACAGAACTCATAATACCCCACGTCGAAAAGGTAGGGCTCTTCCTCTGCCTATATAGACATCGCCTGCCCCTGGGATTACGCGAGAGCCTGAAAAACCAGCATAAACGGGTCTATGATAGATTGGCCGGGTGACGATTATTGGAGGAGGATAGGGAACATAACTTTGATAAAAGATTGGCGAGGAGTCGTCTACAATGAATACTGAGGGGCGAAAAATTGAAAGAAGAATGGCTGAGGTCAGGAGTACGACAGTAGCTGTGAATAGGATTGCTGGGACAACAGGGCAGAAGACGCAAAGGGCAATGATGGCTGCGATGGCAATAGCGATGAGGGCAGCAGAGGCTACCTTTTGCGCTAGGGAGACCGCCTCTTCATTTCGATTGTTCGCTTCTTGAGGAATTTGCTCTTGTTGTGCTGGATTAGGAACTGCTGCTGCTGGAGATGCCATGATTATACTCCCTGGTTTGCGTAGACGTATTTGTTGAGATTGACGTTGATGAGGATCGAATCGTGGTTTCCAAACCACTCATTTCTCCCATCGCCAATGATGATTGTATCGTTGATCGCCCAATTCGAGATCGAATCAAGCCCTCTCACTGTCCAAAAACTTCCATCTTCGAGATAGATCCGGTGGAGCCAAGGATCAATCGAGACGACCCAATGGGTATTAGGTCCAAATGCTACGGGCCCGAGAAGGAGTTCTGCTTCTACTTGCTGACCAGTCACGAGGTTTTGAATAAGATAAGTCGATCCAAGAATGCTTCGGTTAGGCATGATCAAAAGGGGATCGTTAGAAGCCCAGCCCGGAATTTTGTACATATCTTCTGCGCGGATTGACCAAAAAGAACCATCTTCAAGTTCAATATTGTGATCTAAATAGGAGTAGCTGTTCAAATAATGGGCTTTGTAATCAGGCCGAATGAATACCGCTTGCGCGACGCGGGGATGAACTGAAGTTCTTTCATTTATACAAACAGACATAATACTCCTTAATTTTACGAATATTATATTAATTACGATTCTAATAATCAATTATTAAAGATTAATTTAAATAGTATAAAAAATTACTGTATGAAAGCGGGCGAATTCAACGCAAAGACGCCACGTCGCAGAGACGCAGAGAGAAAATTAGCAAAAAAAGCTCTTTGCGCCTTCGCGATTTACGCGTCTTTGCGTTTAAATCTTCGCAACAACTGAATTTCGAAAGCAGATAGTTATGCAACAATCCCGCGGGTGAGGAACTGTGAGGAGAACGGACGAAAGGTGTCTTTCGTCCGTATATAGTTAGTTTTATAC
>CAYZHU010000119.1:0-5475 GCA_964477585.1 uncultured bacterium | reverse complement strand
CGGTAAACAGATGTCGATCGACGCAGACCTCCGCGCTGGAGTGATCGACCAACAGGCAGCGAGGGAACTACGGCTCGGCCTGACCAAAGAGAGCCAGCTTTACGGAGCCATGGACGGCGCGATGAAATTCGTCAAAGGGGATGCGATCGCAGGTATCGTGATCACTTGCATCAACATCATCGGGGGGTTGATCATCGGAGTGATGATGCACGGGATGAGCCTCGGCCAATCGGCCCGCATCTACTCCCTCCTCTCCATCGGGGACGGTTTGGTGACCCAAATCCCCGCCTTGATGATTGCGATCACAGCCGGTATTGTCACGACCCGCGTTTCGAGCGAGCGGAAAGATTCCCACCTTGGAAAAGAGATCTCCGAACAGATCTTGAAACAGCCGAAAGCGCTCATGATCGCAGGCGGCCTCCTCTTCTTGATGGCCTTCATCCCCGGCTTTCCCGCCTGGCCCTTCCTCATCCTCTGCGTTCTTGTAGGGGTTACCGGCTACGTATTCTGGAACAATGCCCGCAGAACTGCCGCTAAGGCGGTTGCCGGCATCGGCGGAAGAGAAGTGGAGGTCCCTGGCCATTCTGTCGTTGGAGGAAGCGCTGAAGATTACGCTCTTACCCTCCCTGTCGTCCTGGAAGTGGGCTCTGCCATCTCCCAAGTGATCAAAAAAGATAAGCAAGGGATGACCTTCATCGACCAGATGATCCCGAAGATGCGCCACGCCCTTTATCAAGATCTCGGCGTCCGCTTTCCGGGCGTCCATGTCCGGACCGACTCCCCTCTCCTCGAGCCCAATGAATATGCGATCCACCTCAATGAGGTGCCGATCGTCCGGGGCAAATTGATCCTGAAGCACCTTCTCACCAATGAGACCGAAGAGACTTTGCGCCGCTACAATATCCCCTTCATCACTTCGAAGGGCTCGCTCGGCATGCCTGCCCTTTGGGTCGATGAGAAATATCAAGAGATCCTCCAGAGAGCTGGCATCCGTTTCTGGACAGGCCTTGAAGTGATGATCCTCCACATCTCGAAATTCTTCCGCCAATACGCCAACGAATTCATCGGCATCCAAGAGGTGCGCGGCATCCTCGAGTTCGTCGAGAAATCATACCCCGACCTGATCAAAGAGGTGACCCGTCTCGTCCCGCTCCAAAAATTGACCGAGATCCTGCGCCGCCTTGTTCAAGAGCAAATCTCGATCAAAGACCTCAGGACCATTCTCGAGGCGCTCAGCGAATGGGCCCAAACCGAAAAAGATACCGTTCTCCTCACCGAATATGTCCGCTCTTCTTTAAAGCGGTTCATCAGTTACAAGTACTCTCTTGGCCAATCGGTCCTTTCTGTTTATCTTCTCGATCCTGAAATCGAAGATATGGTCCGCGGGGCGATCAAGCAAACCTCTGCGGGCTCTTATCTCGCTCTCGACCCCGATTCAGTGCAGCTCATTCTCCACTCGATGCGGAACACGATTCAGCCGACGCCTCCTGGCGGCCAGCCGCCTGTCCTACTCACCGCCATCGATGTACGCCGTTTCGTCCGGAAACTGATCGAGGGAGAATTCCCCGACCTGTCGGTCGTCTCCTACCAAGAGATCGTCCCTGAGATCCGGATCCAGCCCCTCGGCAGAGTCCAGCTAACCTAAGGAATATTTTACTCATCTTGCGAAAATGCCATCTTCGATATATATTGCCTAAATTTAATGAGATGGTATGAATATTTTGGAGCATAAAACTGACGAACGAGTGGAAGCAGTTCATTTTACAAGAGATTCTCTTGTTGTTGACCTAAAAGACGGACGCTCGATTTCTGTACCTTTGAGTTGGTATCCAAGACTCCTAAAAGCAACTGCGAAACAAAAATCTTCATGGGAAATTTGTGGAGGAGGCTACGGCATCCACTGGCCAGAAATAGATGAAGATTTGAACACTGAAGGATTGTTACGAGGCGCCAGAGCTCCAATGCGAAGATTCAAAAAAGCGCCAAAACAGAGAGGTTCTAGACCTAGTCGTAGATCTAAAACAAAAGTGTCTTCCTGACAGATTTTTCTAAATGTGTCTCTAGACTATTTGCAATCTTCTTTGAAGATTGCTTTGATGAAACTGAATAGCGTTTCTCCAATTCCAATGAGTATCTTCGGAATCGCCACCCCTCATACATACGCTACATCCAAGTTGACTCGCTCCCGTAGGGCCTGTTTCAGTGCATAGAACCCAAATGATGCCAAGTACAGGTATTATAGCTTTAGAGAAGGCCCGAAGCATCCTAAGATCGCTATCAAGCAGCTCTTTCGTTTCTCTTCTTGAAAATTCATGTCTTAGCCATTCTGCGTCTTCTTCTGTTTTAAAAGGGCTGTCTTCTTGACCGAGCAAGCGCGAAAAAGAATCATCTTTTGTCCCATGAACATGATCGCCCATTAATTCGTGCATCTGATCAGCTGTTGTACGAACTTGATCTACTGCTTTTCCATCCCATCGAGTATAGTCTTGCCCTGCTACCCTGCCATATTTTTCTCTTGAGAGATTAGTTAACGTTCTATTGTAAAGAGAGCGGTGTTCAATCCATTTAGAAAGCGCTTTAATTGAAAAAATCGGGGCTGCTACAAGGCTTACAACAGGGGCAACGACTACTGCGACCGTAGCTGCTACTGCAAGAGCCGCATAATAAGACATATAAGTCGCTATAACTTGAGATGCATTATTTATTTTATTCACAAAAACCACCTTATTAATCGATAACTATCGACATACAATATAACAAACATAATCTAATAAGTAAATTATAACTATTTCTTTAATAAATAAAAAATTATACAAAACCCCCTCTTCGTGAACGTGAACGTTTGCGTGACCGTTTTCCGACCCTGTTCATTTCCCTCTGCAGGATTTGACAGGAGATTTTAGATCAGATATGTAGAAGGTTATGGCAGATATTTCCCCAGCAATTCCTGTGAACACAGCGGCGCTTAAGGTTGCCCAAGAAGAGGCCGCGCAACAAGTGGAAATGGAAGAGGACTTGAGCTCTTACTATGATCTTTCCACATTCAGCCCGCTGCTGCAAGCCCAGCGCTTCCGCAATTTGAAAGAGCTCCATTCCCACTTGAGCCACAAGTTGGAAGAGACGGAAGAGGCCGAAGAGGCCAAAGTCTTCGAAACGGAAAAAGTAGACGAGGCTGCCGCCAGGTTCCAGCGGAACAATTACGAATTATCTTCGCAGACCCTCCGGATCCTTCGGACCCGGATTTTAGCCACCGACACTCCCGAAGAGGCTCTCGATAAAGTGCTGGCCGTCTATCAAGATGCCGCCCTTGCTGATGAAGCCTTGGACTTCCTCATCGAAACGGCAGATCCGGAAACAGGGGCGATCCTACGGGCTGCCAAAGAGCTTCTCAATGCTACCCGCTCTCGCGAGATCCTTGCCGGCCGCAATATGGGCGCTCAAGCTCGCGAATTCGCAAAAGAAGGGCTCGGCTCTCCTACCTCTCTTCGGGATCTCTATCGCGATGTGACGGGAAATATCCGTGAGCCGCTTAAACTCTTCGATGAACTCACCGAACAGTTCCCCTACCAAAAATTAAAACCGGTGATCACGTTCCTTCTCCACTCGCTCGGCAGCGACCTAAAAGCAAAAGGCTCCTCTATCCCGAAGCCGGAACTCAAACGATTGATCGATGACGCAAGATCTCTCCAAGGAATTCTCGGCATCTTCCGCTTCTTCCAATCGAGAATGGGACTCATCCAGCGACTCTTTGCAGGATACAACCTCGCCTTCCCCTCCCGTATCAATTTCGAAATCCTCTCAAAGCTCCTCGTCAAAATCCTGTCTGAGAGGTTCATGAACCCAGACAAAATCCTCCAAACAGCCAAACTTCTCGGCATCTCAGAAGAGGCGGCAGCCCAAATCGTGATCTATAGCCAGATGCTCGATGCGTTAAGACAGATCGCCCCTCGCTACTACCGGAACCTCCAGCATCGGGAAGAACTGAGAAAGGCTTTCCTCGACGCTCTCGATAAACTCGAGGACGAACTCGAGGAAGAAAAAGAAAAAGAAGAAGAAGAAGAGAAAGACGATGATCGGTAGGTTTGAAGAGCTTCTCCACGAGCTGGGAAAAATCCTCCATCTCACCCTTCACATCGACAAATCGGGGGCTTGCTCAATCCGCTTTCACGAGCATCTTACAATCCGACTACAGCTCGATGTATCGCAGGAGAATCTCATTTTCTTTTCCAAAATCATCGAGATCCCGCCTGGAAAATTTCGGGAAAACGTCCTTCGGGAATCGCTCAAGGCCAATGCAGAGCGAGATCCTCGCACCGGCATCTTAGGCTACCACGCCGCCAGCAATCATCTGATCCTCTTCCAATTTTATCCTCTTCCCATCCTCAATGGAGAAAGGCTCGCAGGTTTCATGGGAGCTTTCTATGAGATGGGAAATTTATGGCATGCAGCCATCCAAAACGGACAAGCAGGGCCTCTCCCTTCCCGCTCCGTCCCCTTCGGTCTCAAACCATGAGAACAGAACGCCACTGGAAGAAAATTGGATTTGCCCCTCATCACGGAATCTGCCTTTCCCTCTCATCTCTTCGAACGAAAAAGAGTTGCGGCATTGGGGAATTTCTCGACCTTATTCCCCTAATCGATTGGTGCAAGAGCATCCAATTCGACTGCATCCAACTCTTGCCCTTAAACGATAGCGGCGACGATCCTAGCCCCTACAATGCCCTCTCTTCCTGCGCCCTCGACCCGATCTATTTGAGCCTAAACGATCTTCCCGAAATCGGATCCCTTGCGCACGAGTTGGAAAGCTTCCATTCATTGAACGAATTGCAGCGGGTCCCAAAATGGCAGGTGAAACACCAGAAAATGAAGTGGCTCTACGCCTATTTCCAAAACACCTTTTCCCATCTATCGGATAGCTACCAGGAATTCCTCGAAAAGAACTCATGGCTCCGCAACTACGCTCTTTTCAAAGCGCTCAAAGACCACTACGGCGGAAAGAGATGGCAAGAATGGCCGCTGGAATTCCAATCGCCCCAAATCCAAATTGATGAAGCTCTTCAGAACTCGATCCATTTCCACTCCTTCCTCCAATACCATTGTTTTTTCCAACTCCAGAAAGTGCACACCTACGCTACCCAAAGAGAAGTGTTCATCAAAGGGGACATCCCAATCCTTCTCAGCCCCGATAGCGCCGATGTGTGGGAAAACCGCTCCCTTTTTCAGCTCGATCTTGCGGCAGGAGCTCCTCCTGACTACTACAATCCTCTTGGGCAAAAATGGGGCTTTCCCCTCTATAATTGGGACCAGATGCGCCGCACCCATTTCGAGTGGTGGAAGCGGCGCCTCAAGATCGCCGAGCAGTTCTTCCACATCTACCGGATCGACCATGTCGTCGGTTTCTTGCGCATTTGGGCTGTTCCGGAAGGAAAAAAACCAGCAGAAGGGCATTTCGTCCCCTCCGATCCCTCTCTTTGG
>CAYZHU010000118.1:0-5502 GCA_964477585.1 uncultured bacterium | reverse complement strand
CTTTCCGCCTCGATCCCTCCTATCTCGACGGGGTCCCTTATGATAGGCGGGAAAAATTACCCGAACTCCCCTACGGAATCTTCTTCATCCGCGGGATGTACTTCATCGGCTTTAATATCCGTTTCCGCGATCTGGCCCGCGGCGGGGTCAGGACAGTCCTCCCCGAGTGGAGAGAGCAATTTGTGGGCGAAAGGAATTCAATCTTTTCGGAAGCCTACAATCTCGCCTTTACCCAGCAGAAAAAAAATAAAGACATTCCTGAAGGAGGGGCCAAAACTGCCATTCTGTTAGAACCTCTCGATGTCTTTGCGCCCTAGGAAAAAATTTGCCGGAGAGAATTGTAAGAAGATGGGACCGTCCCAGCAGTGCTGGAAGTGAAATTGAAGATCTACCGGCGCGATTTGCGCTCTTCCTATATTTTCTCTTCCCTCCGTTACTTTATCGAAGGCCTTATGACTCTCATCAACTGCGAAGAGGATGGGAGGCTCAAAGACAAATCGATCGTCGACTACTGGATGCGCCCTGAATACATCTACCTAGGCCCTGACGAGAATATGTTCAATAACATGATCGTTTGGCTCGCCGATTTCGCTGTGAAATGCCACTACAAGCCTGGCAGATCTTTCATGTCGAGCAAACCAGGCGCAGGGATCAACCACAAAGAATTTGGGATCACTTCCTATGGGCTTAATGTCTATGTCGAAGAGCTTCTCAAATACTTAAAAATAGACCCCAAAAAAGAGACTTTCACGGTTAAAATTTCGGGAGGTCCCGATGGAGATGTCGCAGGAAATGAGATCCTCAACCTCCTCAAATTTTATCCAAAGACAGCAAAACTCCTCGCCATTACCGATGTATCAGGGACGATTTACGACCCAAAAGGGCTCGATCTCCCTTCGCTGGCAATCCTATATGAAAAGGCCCTTCCCATCCGTCACTACCCGATCGAAAAACTCTCGGATGGCGCCTTTCTCCTCGACGTGAAAACTAGAAAAGACCAGCTCACTCTCTTGCACAGAAAAACAGGAAATAAACTCGAGGAACTTTGGCTCCCTCCTAATGAGATGAACCATCTCTACCGGACCAACGTCCATCAAGTAATAGCCGATCTTTTCATCCCTTGCGGAGGAAGGCCTCGGACCTTGAACGACCCGGCCGCATACCTCGATGCATCAGGAAAACCCACCTCGAAAGGGATTGTCGAAGGAGCTAATCTCTATCTCACCCAAGAGGCGCGCCGCGGCCTTGAAAATTTAGGCGTCCTCATCATGAAAGATAGCTCCTGCAATAAAGGAGGGGTCATGTGCTCTTCTTTTGAAGTGCTCTCTGGGCTTTGCATGAGCGAGGCCGATTTTTTAAAAGAGAAGCTAGAATATGTGAAAGAGGTGCTTGAAATCATCCGGGTCGCTTCCCTCAATGAAGCGCGCCTCCTCATCGACACACATAAAAAAACAGGCCGGCCCATGACAGAGATTTCGGAGGAAATTTCCCGAAAGATCAACTTATATAAAGACCAGCTTCTCGACCATTTTGAGCAGATCGAGCTCCCAAAAAAAGGTCCTCTCATCGATGCGCTATTTGAGTACTGTCCTCCGCTCTTGAGGAAAAGGTATGCCTCCGGCATCTTGTCGATGCCAGAGATCCACAAGAAGGCGATCTTAGCTGCTCACATCGCCGCCCAAACCGTCTACAAACGGGGCCTCGAATGGAACGGCACCGTCGAAGACCTTCTGAAACTATAGATCTCTTGGTTACATTCTAAATATTTGATCATCAATAACTTATAAAGTTAAACCAGCAATCTAAGATCTAGATTGCTAAAAAATATTGCGATTTGGTACCGTGTCTGTTATAATGCCATTCAAGAGTCATTGATGAAAACGGTAAATTTAAAGACGCTTCCTCATAAAAAACCGCCCAAAAACGACCGGGAACAGGCCGTATTATTGGGATTGATAGAGCTCTATCTGAAAACGGGGAAGGCGATCGGCTCCCAAACTTTGCAAGAAAATGGCTTCGAATCCCTCAGCTCCGCCACGATCCGGAATTATTTCCATAAGATGGAAGAGCAAGGCTACTTGAAGCAGCAGCACACTTCCGGCGGCCGCCTCCCAACCGCAAAAGCATTCCGCCTCTACGCCGACACTTATAGAAACCAAGGCATCCTTGAAGAAGAGCATATCGAGGCGTTTGAAACAGCGCTTGAGAAACGGGAAAAAGAGATCGCAACTTCCTTGAACTTGGCAGCGGAACAATTGAGCGAATTGACAGGCTGCGCCGTGTTTGTCTCCGCTCCCCGGTTCGACCAAGACTTTGTCCAAGATATCCGGATGATCCAGCTCGATCCGACCAAATTGCTTTCCGTATTGATCACCGACTTCGGCCTCATTCGGACAGAGACAATTTATATCGAGCGCCCCGTCGCTGTCCCTTTCCTCAGGAGCGTAGAAGAATATTTCCTTTGGAGGATGAATAAAGGGGAAAAGCCCCTCTTCCAAAACGAACAAGAGGCGAAAATGGCCCAGCGGATCTACAACGAGATCATGGTGCGGCATGTAGTGGGTTATGCGAACTACTCCAATGAAGATATCATCCGGACAGGCCTATCGAAACTCCTCGCCTATCCCGAATTCAATGACGCGGCCGCTTTAGCTGGCAGCTTATCGCTTCTCGAAGATGATGGGCAGATGAGGTCCTTGCTTCGCGACTGCACCAAAAAAGAAGACATGGCCTACTGGATTGGCGATGAGCTTTGCCCTTACGTCCCTTCCGGATCGGAATGCACGGTGATTGCGATCCCTTACCGGATCAACCAGACCATTGCTGGGGCGGTTGCCCTGCTTGGGCCGATGCGCCTCCCCTACCGGAATTTATTTGGTCTTGTCCGAGGCTTTAGCGAACAGGTGAGCCGTTCTCTCACCGAGAGCGTATACAAGTTTAAAATTTCTTTCCGCCATGCGGGAAAGGGAAACATACTAGAAGATAAATCGAGGTAAGATGACAGAAGAAGAAAAACCAGCAGAACTAGAACTCCCTTCTGAGGAAGATTGGAAGAATAAGTATCTCCGCTCCTTAGCAGAACGGGAAAACCTACGCAAACGGGTCCAGAAAGAAAAGCAGGAGATGGTCCAATTCGGGATCGAAAACGCGATCTCTGAATTCCTCCCTGCGATCGACAATTATGAAAATGCGCTCCGCTTTGCCGAAAGCAGCTCGCCCGAAGTGAAGAGCTGGGCAATGGGGTTTGAGATGATCCTCTCCCAATTCAAAGAGGTGCTCCATAACCACGGGATCGTCTCCTACCATTCAGAAGGGAACACATTCGATCCAGCAGTGCATGAAGCTGTAGAAATCGTCGAAACGACCGATCAGCCCGATGGGATGATCATGCATGAATTTACAAAGGGTTATAAATCAACCCTCAGAACAATACGGCCAGCCCGAGTGAAGGTGGCCAAACATCCGCAAAAGAGCGCACTCGCTGCGGAAAATGTAGAAGATGAAGAAATTAACAACGCGAGTTTAGGATAATGAAGGCTGAGATGCAAAGGGATCGCTCTGCAGATTTGAGCCGGTTGTGCGACCGCAATAGCGGGACGCTCCTATGGGGGAGCACAACCTTTGGCGCGCTTCGCGCCGGCCTCAAAGCTGCCAGCGAGGATTTGCAGATCAGCTCTACTTCGTTATCCGAAATTCGCGTTAAATAATGAGAGAATAATTATGGCACAACAAAAAAAGAGAATCATTGGTATCGACCTCGGTACGACCAACTCCTGCGTTGCAATTATGGAGGGGGGTTCTACCGTGGTGATTGCAAACGCGGAAGGGGCGAGAACCACCCCATCTGTGATCGCCTATAAAGGCAATGAACGGCTCGTCGGGATCCCCGCGAAACGGCAAGCTGTGACAAACCCCGATAAAACGCTCTATTCAACAAAGCGTTTCATCGGAAGGAAATACAGCGAAGTCCAATCGGAAATCGCAACAGTTCCCTATAAAGTGACTAAGAATAGCAATGGGGACGTCGTTTTCGAAGTGGAAGGAAAAATCGTCTCTCCAGAAGAGGCAGCCGCCCAAGTCTTGATCAAGATGAAAGAGACCGCGGAAAATTATCTCGGCGAAAAAGTAACCGAAGCGGTGATCACCGTTCCCGCTTACTTCAACGATTCGCAAAGACAATCGACGAAAGACGCTGGGAAAATCGCAGGACTTGAAGTGAAGAGGATCATCCCAGAGCCGACAGCAGCAGCCCTTGCTTATGGACTCGACAAGCAGCATTCCGATAAGAAAATCGCAGTCTACGACCTCGGCGGCGGTACATTTGATATCTCCGTCCTCGAAATCGGCGACGGCGTATTTGAAGTACTCGCGACAAACGGGGACACCCACCTTGGCGGAGATGACTTTGATATTGTGATCATCCATTGGATGCTCGAAGAATTCAAAAAAGAGCACGGGATCGATCTCTCGAAAGATAAGATGGCCCTCCAGCGGCTCCGCGATGCGGCTGAAAAGGCGAAAATCGAACTATCCGGAGTGATGACGACTGAGATCAACCAGCCATTCATCACGATGGATGCGAGCGGTCCTAAACACTTGAGCTTGACTTTGAGCAGGGCCAAATTAGAGAGCCTCTGCCACAACCTGATCGAAAGGACAGTTGGCCCTTGCCAAAAAGCGATGAAAGACGCAGGACTTTCCAATAGCGATATCGGCGAAGTGATCCTCGTCGGCGGTATGACCCGGATGCCTTCTGTACAGCAGAAAGTGAAAGAGATCTTCGGACGGGAGCCTCACAAAGGGGTCAACCCAGATGAAGCCGTTGCGATCGGCGCGGCCATCCAGGGCGGTATCTTCGTTGGAGATGTGAAGGACGTCCTCCTCCTCGACGTCGTCCCGCTTACTCTCGGGATCGAGACGTTGGGCGGCGTGATGACTCCGCTCATCGAGCGCAATACGACGATCCCTTCCCAGAAAAAACAGGTCTTCTCGACAGCGAGCGACAATCAGCCCGCCGTGACCATCGTGGTTCTCCAAGGAGAGCGCCCCATGGCCAAAGACAATAAGGAAATCGGCCGGTTTGATTTGACCGATATCCCTCCTGCTCCCCGAGGAATGCCCCAAATCGAAGTCGCCTTCGACATCGATGCAGACGGTATCCTCCACGTTTCTGCAAAAGATAAGCAGAGCGGCAAAGAGCAGAAGATCAAGATCGAGGCGAAATCGGGACTGACCGACGCCGAGATCCAGCGCAAAGTGAAGGAAGCGGAACTCCATGCGGCGGAAGACAAAGTGCGCAAAGAGCAAGTGGAAGTGCGCAATGAAGCCGACACGCTCGCTTTCCGCGCGCAGAAGTCGCTCGATGAGTACAAAGACAAACTTCCCGCTAACGTCGTTTCGGAGATCCAGAGCCGGATCGATGGCGTGAAGAAAGCTCTCGAGGGTCAAGACACGGCCCTCATCAAGGCGAAAACGGCGGAACTGCAAGAGCACATGCAGAAG
>CAYZHU010000117.1:0-5517 GCA_964477585.1 uncultured bacterium | reverse complement strand
TTTCATGATATTGTATTCATTTTTTGTCTGAATCACATGATTTCTTATTCTTGAGATTTATTTTTAAAATAAAGTATTTTTCTTTGATTCAGAGGTTGTCATTGAGCTGTTTTTGTCTAGAAGTTTAAGAAATGAGAGGTTTTGAGAGGTCGGAATTGTAATGCAGCTGAATGGAATCAATGTAAACATTTAGACGGTAATCGAGTATTTTTCTCACATCTAAATAGGATTGGCAGAATTCCGGAGAGAAAATCTCTTTTCCTGAAGCCAGGGCAGGGTCAAAATAGGGGCTATGCTCAGAACGGTGCATATTACTTTTAATCAGAGATGTTTGGCTAAAAATATATAAGGCATTCGGGATGTCAATCACTAAGCGGGCATATACAGGCATGATTGTCTGATAGTGGACATGATTTACTCCGAAAAAAAGAACCGCTAAATTTGTGAGGAAATGGTTCGGGAAAATAAGGGTTGTATCCGGAGAAATCGTTTTTGCAAGCTCTTTGACTAAAGAGAATTTTGAAGTGAGTATGACTAAGCAGGTTTTACCTCTCTGTCTCTGCCAACAACTGATATAATGAAGCGTTAAAATGAAATTCCCAAAATCATGGCGGGTGATAAAGAATACCTGTGTATCTCCCGAGATATTTCTTAATTGTGAACTGCAAGATCGGTGGAAATAAGGCAGGAAAAATAGATTAAAAACGTAATAAATCGCCGACCTTAGTTTTTTGTTGATTGAGTTTAGAAAAATCTTCTGAAACCAATTTTTGCTTACAAGCTTAGTAAAGATGTATACGTTTAATTTTTCTAAATGATTAAGTATCATGTTTGAAGCGCCGGTTCTTGATCGAGCGATTGAAGGTTCCAAAAATAGACATACCGACCTATTCTTTGTAACAGTTCTTGATGGGTGCCTTCTTGAATTAGCTTTCCCTTCTCTAAGACAAAGATTCGGTCTGCATTTCGAATGGTTGAGAGCCTATGAGCTACGACAATCATCGTGGTTTTGTTTTGGAGCTTTTCCAGGGCTTGCTGGATCAAATGTTCAGAGTGGCTATCTAGGTTGCTTGTCGCTTCATCGAGAATGAGAATTTCTGGCTCTCGCAAAAGGGCGCGAGCTAAGGATATTCTCTGCCTTTCTCCGCCGGATAGGCGATATCCCCTTTCTCCTAAGATAGTTTCGTACTGAGCCGGTAGATGGAGGATGAAATCATGGATGCCAGCCGATTTGGCTGCGGCTTGAATTTGTTCATGCGTGGCATTTAGATTGCCAAAACGGATATTTTCCTCAATCGATTCATTGAAAATAATCGCGTCTTGACTGACAACGCCTAATCTTTGGCGCCAACTTTTTTCATTGTACTGAGACAAATCTTTGCCATCGATCCAAATGGTGCCTTCTGAAGGATTATATAATTTCAGCAATACGTCTAGGATGGAAGACTTCCCCGCACCTGAGGCGCCGACGAACGCAACCATACTTCCCTTAGGAATGGTTAAAGAGAGCCGTTCGATGGCGAAATCATTTTTGCCCTCATAGCGAAGGGAGACATGGTCAAAGGTGATTTCTTTGACCAGGCCAGGGAAGGGGTCGCCTTTATTTGAAATAAATTCTTTCCCTTCGTCAGATATTATCTCATTGATTCTTAGCATGTTACCAATATGAGTGGCGATTCCCCCTAAACCGATCATCCCCGCTTGTAAACGGTTAGTAAGGCGATGGGTTATGGTAATGAAAGTAAGGAGGATGGGCAGGAGATGATCACCCTGAAGGAGAAAAACCCCAATGCTCAGACAAGAACCGACAAGGATCATTCCCAAAGTTTCATTGATGGAAACAATCGAATTATTCCATAGAGTCACTTTTTTTGTGGCAGAGATGATCTTTTGCAGGGTCTCTAAGGTTTTGTTCAATACGTCTTCTTGGCGATTAAACGTAAAAAGGGCTCGGATTCCGTGTAAACTTTGAACAGTATGTTTACTCAATTCTGTTAATTGTTCTGTTAGTTGTGTTGACCCGTGGGAAATTTTGCGGATAATAAACTTTTGAGAAACAGCAAAAAAGGCTAAGAGAAAGAGGGTTGAAAGCGTAAGAGAAACTGACATTGAGCTCATGACAAGAATCAATGCAATGCTCATTAAGATAGATACGAGTACTTTATTGATCGATTCCATGACAGCAGGAATGGCTATCGAAGGGGCTCGAGCATATTCGACCAGGTCCCCCACTTTGTAACGGCTGACGCTAGGAAAGTTCAGCCTCAATATCTGCCCATAAACACGATTTTGGGCTTGACTCTGGATCTGCATGGTCAATTGGAGTGTGGCATACTGACCCAAAAAGCTGAGCCCGCTGCGAAGGACTTGAAAACCGATCGCAGCGAGAACCAAAACAATGAATAGACTCTGGGTCGAGAGCTCCATCACCTGAGGAATGAAGGGAAGTCTCTTGAGAATCGGAAGATATTGAAAATCTAAAACGCCATTTCCATTGAGGACTGTTAAGGCTAGCATAACGAGTCCAAAAGAAATCCCCTCAAAAAAGGCAGCTAAAATATTAGGGATTAGGATAAATGCAAAATGCCAAATATTTTTACATTTCTTTCCTATTAATATTTGCGTTAAAGGCTTCAGGATTTATCCTCTTGTCGTTTTCTGCCGACCCCCATGCCAATGATATAATGAGCCATTGGTGAAAAGCCGGTATGAATGACTTCGTCGTTCATAGAGAAAATAAAGACATTCTCGAAGGAAGCAGAAAGAGATGCTTTCATCGTCTCTGCGCTTTTAAGATTAATATGCCCTAGTCGGCTCCCCTCGCTTGCGTATTGATGGGCCGTGATATTGGGTGTCCCCAGAATTAAAACTCCACTATCTTTTAAAGAGGCAGCTATATTTTCGATGAATTTATGTTCTTGGATGGGCTCGATATGTTCAATCACATCCAGAGCAAAGGCGGCATCAAAGAGATCAGGCATTGGGCTGCTGGTGATATCATGGATGCTATACGTGCAGCGGTCTCCGTATTCATTTCTTTGCAGGGCGTCCTCTATGACAATCGGCTCAAAATCCAAGCCGTGAACGCTATTTACGGTTTGTAAAACAATGGGCGTGCCAATCGAGTCGCCGCAGCCTATTTCCAACACGCGATCTTTGCCTGCCAGCATTTTAGCAACAAATTTGTAACGGGAAAAGAGGCAAACCATTTTCCTGGGATCGCTTCTCCACATATGACTTGTATAGGGACCGAAACACACTCCCCCTTTCTCGAAGTAGGTATCGAATTGAGGTTGATTTTGGAACTCTTTTGCTGTTTGCATATGTATTCCTTATGAAATAATGGGTGTTAAAACGCGGCGGGGCTTAAATTCTTGAATCCTCTTAAAAATGGGTCGTGCATTCTCAAGAGAGGTAATCAGGTAGCATGCATCTTGGGGCGGGGCTAAATGTTGGGGGTGTCGGACGGTGACAGGGAGATTTTCATAGGTCATCCCCTCTTTATTGGAATCGTCATCTAAGATGCAGGTCAATTTCGAAAGATCTGTTTTCAAATGGTAGGCCAGGGTGGCGAGCATGAGGCTGGCTCCATACCCAAAAACTTTACCTGGGAGAGCCTCTAATAATCTAGATTGGACGCTCATCATCTGGAGAAAGTCCTGTAATCTGCTTTTGATGAAGCGGAGACGAGCAGGGATGTCAACCAAGGGTTTCTCCTGTTTATGGAGAGCTTTACGGAAGGCGATCACCAGCGCCCCCCCACAAGAACCTTGATGGTTGTAGGCATGAGCGATGTATTCGCCCCCTGTTTCCCATAGCAATCGTTTAAAAACAGGCAAATCATAATAGTGATAGTGCTGATGGAAAACCGCATCGAATCTCATCCCTTCAACCAAGTTCTCAAAGCAAGGGATCTCAAAAAAGTAGAGGCAATCAGGAGCGCATTGGTCAAACAACTGCAAGAGTACGTTTCGGGGATTTGCGATGTGTTCTAAAGTATGGCGGCAAGCGACTAAATCGGGGGGAAGAAGGTCTTTTTTTAGATCGACGTTTTCAATGAACCGTCCATAGACTCGGATCCCGTCGATTTTTTGACCATCTGTGGAGGAACAAATGGGATCGATCACCGTCCGCTCAGCGACCTTATCTTTTAGCAGTTGCGCCACATAAAGATCGTTTCCTCCCACATCGACCAGAGAGCGGAAGAGGCGCTCTTTTGCTATGCTTTGGAGGAAGTTAAGGAAAAAAGCGACGCCTGAACGGGCTGAGGCTGAAGTGCTTGTCCGAAAAGAATACTCGGTTGAGGTGTAGAGGATTTCGGGGCTGAGCTGATAGCCCAATTGAACATGGCCACATTCCGCGCAGAGGAGCAGTTTCTGATCATAGGCGAGCTTCTTTTCTGGAGAGTATTTGCCGAAACGTTCCGTCAAAGGAAACTGAGGCAGATCCCAGATTTCATGAAAGGAAGTTCCTTTGCAAATCCCACAACATTCTATACGTTTCATGACCCATCTTTTTCTGATATACTCGGTGTATTCTATCTGATCCTTGTCTGAAAAAGCCACGTTTTTTTAGATATGATTTGGGATCCAAATGGCTATTCGTGGTAAATTTTAAGGAGTTGCAAGTAGGAGAAAATGTGAAAACCATAGAATCTTATGCAAAAGAGTGGGAACAGAACGCGTGCATTGATCCATTTTGGGCGGTGTTGACCGCGGATCAGGCAAAGCAGGGAAAGTGGGAAAAAGATCGTTTTTTTAACACAGGCACTGAAGAAATTGGCCGTCTTTTTGACTATATGAATGAGAGTGGTATTGAGCCGAACTTGAGTGGGGCTGCTTTGGATTTTGGATGTGGGCTCGGCAGGGTCACACAGAGCTTAAGTCGGTATTTCCGGAAGATGGTGGGAATCGATATTTCGGATCAGATGATTCAAAACGCCAAACTCTTCCATCCGAATATTGAGTTCATCCACAATCCAAAGTCCGATCTATCGGTTTTCTCTGATGCATCTTTCGATTTTATCTATTCGAATATCGTTCTTCAGCATATGAACTGCTCTTTGCAGAATAGATATATCGCTGAGTTTGGACGGATATTGAAACCGGGTGGTTTGGCCGTTTTCCAGATCCCTTCCAGGAAAAGGGTGCGCGGGTTAAAAGATTTCGTGGTTAAGTGGCTTCCCTATTCCTTGAAGAAAAAGATCTTAATTGCCTTGGGACGCCTGGGCGAGTTTGAAAAGAATTTCTCAATCGAAATGAACTGCCAAGGAGAACAGAGTGTCATCAGCACTGCCGAAAATGCGCGGCTCTCCCTTGTCCATCTCTGCTATTCCAACTCAACGGATCGCAATTTTTGCGGCAAACTCGAATTCTATAGCGCTGAAGAAGTATCCAAAAGGACAGATGTCTTCCCCAGCGCTTTTTATTTTTTCAGAAAAAGCTAGAAAAATGGGTAGGAGGGTAGGTTGGGCTCTCCATTTAACTCCTTCACTCGCTCTAAGATGATTGGATCTAG
>CAYZHU010000116.1:0-5596 GCA_964477585.1 uncultured bacterium | reverse complement strand
GGATTACCGGAGTTGCAGCCGCCACCTTGCTCCAAGAGGGGGATGAGACGGCTTCAGAAATGGTGAGGCAGTTATTGGATGATCCCGATCCGAACGTGAAGCTGCAGGCCTGTTTTGTTTTAGCGATGCTCGGGCGAGACGATTCGGTGATCCGCGACCTCCAAGGGGCTTATGCAGGGGTGGAACACGATAAAAAGCTCCACATTTTAGAGGCAATTGGGAGGATCGGCAACGCTCAATCCTATCAGTTTTTAGTCAGTGTATTGAAAGAGCCGTTTCCCATCTTGAGGGTCGCTGCGGCTGCCGCTCTCATCCAGAGCATAAATCGATGAAGAAGATTTTTGAGGCGCAAAAGTATTTGAAAGAGATCGGAGCCGACGGGTGGCTTCTCTACGATTTCCATAGGAACAATCCCTTAGCTCATAAATTTCTAGAAATTCCCTCAACTCAATTTGTCTCGAGACGCTTTTTTTATTGGATACCGGTTTTGGGAGAACCGGTCAAAGTAGTTCATGCAATCGAACCTTATATTCTTGATAAATGCCCAGGCACAAAAAAGATCTTTGATTCGTGGCAATCGTTGGAAGCGGTCTTAAAAGAGATTCTCAGAGGAATGAAACGGGTAGCGATGGAATATTCGCCTAATAATGCGATTCCTTATGTTTCACGCGTTGATGCGGGCACGGTGGAATTTATCCGCTCTTTAGGGATTGAAGTAGTTAGCTCTGCTGAGATTTTGCCCCATTTTACAGCAGTGTTAGATCTGAAACAGGCGGAGAGCCACTTTCGGGCAGCGAAAGGGGTGGATGAAACGGCTCAAGAGACTTGGAAGTGGCTCGGCGAGCAATTGAAGCGGAATGTTGTCTTGACCGAATATGAAGTGCAGCAAAAAGTGCTGGAGCTATTCGAAAAGCGTCAGATCGTGACGCAAGATCCTTTAATTGTCGCGGTCAATGACCATAGCGCGGATCCCCATTATGAGACGAAAAAAGAGGGATCTAGCCAGATCCGGCCAGGGGATTTTATCTTGCTCGACATCTGGGGAAAGGAGAAGTGGGAAGGAGCTATTTGGGGCGATATCACCCGTGTGGCAGTCGCAGCTTCTCAACCGACGATAAAACAGAAAAAGATTTTCCAGATTGTCCGCAACGCCCAGCGGGCGGCGACCGATTTGGTTCGAGAGCGGTTTGCGCATAAGAGGCGGATAGAAGGGTGGGAAGTAGATGATGCGGCAAGGAAAGTGATACGGGATGCTGGGTATGAAAAATATTTCATCCACCGCACAGGCCACAACATCGAGACCGATCTTCATGGAAGCGGCGCCAACATGGATAATTTGGAGCTGCACGATGTGAGGCAGATCCTTCCAGGCACCTGTTTTTCAATTGAGCCAGGGATCTATCTTCCCGGGGAATTTGGGGTGAGGCTCGAATATGATCTTTACGTCCATCCCGATGGGAAGGTGGAGATCACAGGCGGCGAACAAAACGAAATCGTCACACTCGTCGAAGCATAAAATCGGCGATGCGGCTCGCGGCGTTTTCTTGTGTATTGTTCATAGAATAATATTCGATCGGTTCATTGTGATGGTTCAGACTTCCTACCCCAGTTAATTGAACGCGGTCGTGAGCATGTCGATTTTCTACTGCTTTTGCAAGACTAGGCGCGTAAGGGATGATAGAATCATTAACGTGGAAGGCGACGAGTTTTTTTCCCGCCACTTTGCTGAATTTCGAGGAAGGATCGAGTTCAAATCCTTCTTGTCTGACGACCCATGCAACCAGTCCTGATAGGCATTTCAATGGAGTCCCCGCTCCAATATCGTGAATCATCTCAGAAATAGAAGCAAAAGAGCGCTCATTCCCATTTGCGCCCGTATGAAGGGGATTTAATGCTTGGGTGCAGATCGAAACGGCTCCGCCGAGCGACATCCCATAATATTCAATCTGGTCATTCCCTACGCCTTTTTCATGCTGCAGCCATTGGACAACCGAAGATCCGTCGATGAGGAGATCATTTGTCTTCTGGAACTTCCCTTTAGAATCGCCGACCCCTCGGTAATCGAAAATAACGAAATTGGCAGGGATCTCTTTGTTGATCGATGCTTCTTGAAGCCAGCGGTAGGTCTGCATGTTTTTCATTGTTCCATTGGGTTGGAAGCAAAGGATCGTTGGAGTAAAAGGATCGGCATCTCTGTGCTGGAAATGGGTGACGGCAAGTTCTGCTTCATCAGGCGTCTTGATTGTGTGTTCTGTTGCAGTGAAATGGCCGCGGAACTTTCGCGATTCGTTAGTAATGGGTCCATGCCAAAAGGCTTTATGCTCCCCTCTAAAGTGTAATTTCACTGCCTCTTTATAAAAAGCAGAAGGGAGGATCTTCTCGGCTGCATACTTATTAACTAGCCAACAAACAAGACCGAGGATCGGGATCAAGATCGAGAGAATCCTCCAGAAAATTTTTTTAATTTTATGGCAAAGTTCGGTCCGAGGCTTGAGAAGAATATTGGATGCATCCCAATTTGCCTTATAAAAAGTAGGTTGTGGGAATTGGATTGCTACTGCTGCCATGTTTGTCCTTTTATGCTATTTGTTCCATTGCTGCGGCAGGCGGAGGCAAGATAAAATCGACAATCGCCTCGTCTGCTGTTTGTCCGGGATTTGCCATGTAGCTGCCCAGAGGTTCATAGTGGTGGTCCACATCCCGGTCCTTTGATTCATCAATTTGTACTTGCGTCTGATACAATTCCAATGAGTGGAAAAGGGTGTTTGCCTTTCTTGCAGCTTGAGAAGAGCTTGCCTCGTAGGGAATCGTCGTGTCGAGGTGGTGGAAAACGTAGAGTGTATTTTTCCCATCGAGTTGGTTCACAGGAAGATCGAGATCCCATTCTAATTTTCTAAGAGCGCACGGAAACCAGAAAAATAAGGGACGTATCCATTTGTGGAGCAGGTATTTGCCCACATCGCTGAGCTTGGCTAGCGACCGTTCATTCACATATCGATTTGCTTTGCATTCAGGATGGAGCGCCTTGATATTTCCAGAAATCAGACCTCCTAAAGACCAACCATAAATTCTTAGATTTTCTGGCTTTATTCCTAATCCGTTTACATTGAGAGGAGCCGTTGTGAATTGGTAGACGCTCTCTCCATCGACGAGGAGGTCTTTGATCTTTTTAGGCATACCCTTCGAATTTCCCACGCCCCGATAATCAAAGACGACAAAATTACAATTGGAATTCCGTTCAATTGCCTTCTCGATGAGCCAGCCATACACGCCTTGTTCAGTAAAGGAGGCATTCGATTGGAAAAAAATCAAGGTTTCCGTGTTGGGATTTGCCTCTTTTTTCTTAAAATGGTAGGCATTGAGTTTTACTTTATCTGGCGTCTCAACCCAGTGTTGCTGCACAGTGTATTTATCTCTGAAGTAGCGGTTTGTGAACGAATCTAGATCGCAGAACGCTTTAAAAGCAGCCATCGTCCGCTTTACGATCTGGTTTGGGTAGAACCAAGAAGAGGGGAGGATGACAAATCTCGCTATGTTCCGGAGGCCCCACCCGATCATTCGGACGAGCCCGATTGGAAAGATCAGGATCGAGAGGATGTTCCAGACTACGCACCAGATTTTATCCCGCGAGGTCAATTCGCGGGGTTTCAAATCGTCATGCCACTTTGCCTGGAAAGAGGGGATTGCAGAGCGAAACTGGGCTATTCCTGCCATGGACGGAATATTCTTTGTTCCAGCAACTCTGTATTGAGTTGGAATTTCGGTACCAATCCCTCTTCTGGATTCTCGGCAGGCACATCTGCAAGGCGGCGGAATGCAGGTTCTAATTTGCGAAGCTCTAGGGCTCGGCGAGGGCCTCTCATCGGCGCTTTTGGGTAGTTGAAAACGGCATAGGTATCGTTGTCGTCATATTTTAGATCGAAATCCCTCTCCGCATGGATTCTGGCATGGATCGTCAATAGATCTTCCATAGCTATATTGTAAGTCGGATGCTGCAGAACATGAGAGATGACCGCTGCCTTAAGAGCCGCTGGCATCGCTTCAGTCTCGTGAATGATGTAGGCTTTATGTCTCGATTCGAATCTGATGGTTCGGTCGTTGTATTTTCTAAGAGTTATCCTCGTATAATCAGATTCGGCCTGTTCAGCCTCTTTTACATGGTATTTGTAGCGGGCGATCAGAGGGAGGAGCGCTCGGAGCGGCTCATTTTTGCAGACGAGCTTGAGAGCTTCCATCGGAACATCTTCTAGACTCCAATTATGATCTCTAAAAAATTGTTCAATTTCAGCTGTTCTCCAGGAAGAAATATCTTTAAGTTCTTTGGCTACTCCCTTTTCGATCTGGGCGCGCTCGCTCAACTCGCTTCCCTTCTCTCTCAATTTAGCGGCCCCCATGGCAAGGAAAGGGGTGGTGATCGCCAGGCCGAACATAACAAACGGGAGAGTCCCTGTCACTGTCCCAAGCCCCAGGGATACAACCAGGACGGCTGCGACGATCGCTACAATTGCGACATAGGTAATGGTCGCAAGGACTTTATATGCCATAGCTTTTGAATGGAGTCGTGCACCCTCTTTTTCAGGGACTTCATACAAGTAATGATTTAATTTGACAGGTTGCTGGCCGGCGGCTGCGATTTGGGACATAACCCTCTCCTCTTTAAATTTGCCCAAAGGTATAGCCGAATAGGATTAAGATTTCATCAAAAATCTTGGGTGTAATTATTTGACAATTAAAAATTTAACTGCTTCTTGTTTGATTCGCAGATGGATTTGGGAGAGACCGTTGGATCGATTGGGAGAGAGAGAAGAAAGGATGTTGAGTTCTTGGAGAAAAAGAGGGGGGGATTTGAGGATCGTTTCTGGGGTTTCTCCACTGTAAAAATAAGTGAGGAGAGCTGCGAGTCCGGCTGATATGAGGGCGTCTGAAAAAGTTGAAAAAAAGAGTTTGCCGTTTTCGAATGAGGCGTGGAGATAGAGGGTGCTTTGGCAGCCGCGCACGATCCGGTCTGGGGTTTTCCAGTCATCGGGAAACGGGGGCAGCTTCCGCGCTAAATCCATGATGGCATTATACCTTTGCTCAGCAGTAGCTTGAGACGAAAAGATATTTTTAAGTTCCGTAAGTTTTCTTTCGATGGATTCATTCATATTCAGATGACATTCTACCTGGTGTTCGGATAAAAATTAAGACATTTCGGTTGACTTAAATCCCCTAAATATAGTTTCATAAAAAGCATTTCCAAGCCAAAAACCTCATATGTCGAAAGAAGAAACTATCAAAATGGAAGGCAAAGTTGAAGAACTTTTGCCGAATATGACCTTCAGCGTCATACTTGAAAACGGGATGCAAGTGATCGCCCACCTGAGTGGGAAAATGAGAATGCGCAATATCCGCGTATATGCTGGAGACGTTGTAACAGTAGAAATGTCGCCTTACGATTTGACGAAAGCTCGAATTGTGTATAGGCAGAAATAATTTGAAAAATTGGCAGGAAAAAGATTGATTTTAAAACCCAAGTGCCTTAAGCTCTCTTGCTTTTGATACCTGTTGAATTTGGGTCAATCGAGAAGCGCCCAGGTAGCTCAGTGGTAGAGCACTT
>CAYZHU010000115.1:0-5607 GCA_964477585.1 uncultured bacterium | reverse complement strand
ATGAAATCGTCTGGGGGGTGATCGGCGGATATGACTTGGCGGTGCGCTCTTCTGCAAAGTAGAGGTTGAAGAAGAGATCTTCCCCCTTTTCTCTTTGGATCACGACGATCCCATCTTGCGTCGCCTTTTCCACAGCTTCGAAGAGCCGCTTTTCATTCTTTGGATCGACAGTCAAACGGTCGATCACGAGAAAGAGTTCGTTTTTCTTGTGCTTCTCAAAGGGAATCGGCTCATCAAGAGGATAGGTGGTCCCATTGAGCCGAATTCGAACAAAGCCTTGCCGGTTGAGTCTCTCGACCAACTCTTCGAATGTCTCTTTTTTCTGGAACGCAACAGGAGAGAGGACTTGGATCTTTTCGTCTCTTGGCAAAGAGAGGATTTTCTCCACGACGAACTCTTTGCTGATGTGCTGCAGCTTCTCTCCCGTTTCCGGAGAATAGGGGACTCCCATGTGGGCATAGAGAAGGCGGAGCAAGTCGTAAATTTCAGTGATCGTCCCTACGGTGCTGCGGGGATTCAATCCCCCCGTCTTCTGCTCCAATGCAATCGATGGGGAGAGCCCCTCGATTTTATCCACTTTCGGCTTCTGGAGCTGCTTCACAAGCGCGCGCGAATAAGAGGGAAGCGTTTCGGTGTAGCGCCTTTGCCCTTCAGCATAGAGAGTCTCGAATGCAAGGGAGGATTTTCCCGATCCTGAGGGGCCTGTGAAAACGGTGATCTCGTTCCTCGGGATCGTCAAAGATACGTGGCGCAGATTATTTTGCGACGCCCCCTCAACAACCAATGCTGAAGCATGAGGCGCCGGGGCGGCAATCGGGCTTCCCGTTTTTATTTTTTTAAAGGAAAGAGCCTCTTTCAGCGCTGAGCCTGTGGCTGTTTTCCCTTTAGCGATTTTTTCAGGGGTTCCCTCTGCGATGAGTTCCCCTCCATGGATCCCTGCTCCAGGTCCTAATTCAATCACCCAGTCGGCGCATTTCACGAGATCCATATTGTGCTCGATGATGAGAACCGTGTTCCCCTTATCGACCAATTGCTGCAATACGGCGATCAACCGTTTGATATCGTGGAAATGGAGTCCCGTGGTCGGCTCATCTAAGATGTAGATCGTTTTCCCCGAAGCGGGGCGTACCAATTCTTTGGCAAGTTTGATCCGCTGCGCCTCGCCTCCCGAAAGGGTGGTCGAGGGCTGGCCAAGCGTTAGATAATCGAGACCCACTAAACTGAGCAGTTCTAGTTTACGCCTGATCGAGGGGATCGATTCAAATAGCGTGAGCGCATGCTCCACATCGGTCTCGAGTACATCGTGGATCGATTTTCCCTTGAATTGGACCGAGAGGATCTCAGGATCGAACCGTTTTCCTTTGCATTGGGGGCACTCGACCCATGCATCTTCCATGAAGTCCATATCGATCCGCACTTGCCCGAGGCCGCCGCAATAGGGGCAAGACCCCTCTTTCACGTTGAAGCTGAAATGGCCCGCTGTAAATCCCCGCATCTTGCTCTCAGGCAGCTCTGTGAACAAGTCCCGGATCTCATCGAAGAGTTTGATGTAAGTGGCTGCGTTTGATCTTGGAGTCCTCCCAATCGGCGACTGGTCTACCGCGATGATTTTATTGATCTGTTCAATCCCTTCGATTTTTTGATGGGCTCCAACAGAGAGCAAGGCGTTATGGAAATGGTTCGCAAGCGCCGGATACAAAATATCGGTCACAAGAGACGATTTTCCCGATCCCGATACCCCCGTTATACAAGTCAAAACTCCGAGCGGGAAGGAGACGGTCGCTTTTTTTAAATTATGATGCGTCGCGCCGTGCACGGTAATCTGTTCTTTGAAAGGGCGTCTTTTCTCCGGCACTTCGATCTTCAGACGGCCCGAAAGATAGCCGCCTGTCACCGATTTTGGGTTCTTCATCACATCTTCGATCGTCCCGTGCGCTAGAATTTCGCCGCCGTGATCGCCCGCTCCAGGCCCTACATCGACGATCCGGTTTGCAGCGGCCATCGTATCGATATCATGCTCGACGACGAGAACCGTATTCCCTTGATCGCGGAGCCGCTGCAGCGTGCCGATGAGTTTGTGGTGGTCGACCGGGTGGAGGCCGATGGAAGGTTCATCGAGGATATAGATCGCCCCGACGAGTCCTGCGCCGATCTGCGAGGCGAGCCGGACCCGCTGCGATTCGCCGCCGCTCAATGTTGGGGAAGTTCTCTCTAGAGAAAGATAAGACAATCCGACCTCGATCAAGAACTGGAGCCTCTCTTGGATCTCTTTCAAGAGCTCCTCGCCGATTTTGTTCTCAAGGGGCGTAAGATTCAGCCTCTGGAAAAAAAGAAGAGCATCGCTGAGCGAAAGAGCTGTGAGTTCACTGATCTTTTTTCCTCCCAGCATGGCGGCCGCAGGATAGGGCTTGATCCGATCGCCCTTGCAAGAGGGGCAAACCCCTTCGGTCATCAATTCCGCTATATTTTTTCGATAGAGATCGCTCTTGGCTTTCGCAAGCCTATCTTTTGCCTCATGGATCACCCCTCTCCATTGGACATATTCGTACCAGCGGGACCCTTTCTCCGGGTGGACGAAATACATCCGGGTCCATTTCTGTTCCGTCCCATAGAGAAATACCTGCTTTGCTTTTTCGGGCAAATCTCTCCAAGGAGTCGTCACTTTGAATTTATAAATCTTCGCCAGGTTGTTGTAGATATTGCCGTAGCGGACAGTGTTGTAAGAGCTCCCAATCGAGCAGCAATCTTCGCTGATGCTCAAATCTTCGTTGAAAATCTTCTTCAGGTCGAATTCAAAGCTTGTACCCAACCCGTGGCAGCTAGGACACATCCCAGCTGGGTGGTTGAAAGAAAAATCGTGAGGTTCCAAGGGGCCGTAGGAGATCCCCGATTTCGGGGAATAGGCGAATTGGGAAAAGGAGGTCTCCTCTTCGCTCTCGAGGTTGTAGATGCTGAAAAATCCCTTCCCCATCTCTAAAGCTGACTGGGCCGCCTCGGCAAGACGGGACATCGAGTCTGATCCCACAGTCAACCGGTCGATGACGAGATCGATATCGTGCGCCTCTTTTGGATTGAGCTGGATCTCCTCGTTCAGATCGACAATCGCACCATCAATCCGAAGGCGCATGAACCCCTTGCTGAGGAGCTCTGCGAAATCCTCCTTGAATTCCCCCTTCTTTTCCCTTGCAAAAGGGGCGAGGACGATGATTTTGGTCCCTTGCGGCAAACTCTGGAGTTGGGCGATGATCTTTTCCCGGCTCTGGGCTGCGACCGGCTCGCCGCTCACAGGGCAGTGGGGGATGGCGATTCGCGCGTATAATACTCGTAAATAATCGTAAATTCCGGTCATCGTCCCGACCGTAGAACGCGGGGTTCTCCCAGCAAGCTTTTGCTCGATCGCAATGGTCGGGGCGATTCCAGAGATGCTATCTGCTTCAGGCTTAGGAAGCTCGGTCAGGAATCTCCGCGCTTGATGGCTGAGCGATTCGATGTAGCGTCTTTGTCCTTCTACATAGATCGTATCGAAGGCAAGCGACGATTTTCCCGATCCGGAAACCCCGGTGAAGACGACCAGTTCCCCAGGTTGGATCGTTAAATCGACCCCCTTCAGGTTGTGGACTCTCACATTTTTTAATTCAATTGGCTGCTGTTGCATATATTAACTTACTATTCTATCAAAACTCGAGTTCCTGTAGTATGGGTTTTATGCACACCCATACAAAAATTGTCTGTACCATTGGCCCGGCAGTTGCGACATACGAAAAAATGTTTCAGTTAGCTGAAGCTGGGATGAATATAGCGCGGCTCAATTTCAGCCATGGGACTCATGAAGAGCACCTGAGAGATATCCAGAATTTAAAACGGGTGCGGGAGAAGACGAAGCGGCCTCTTGCAATCATGCTCGATACGAGAGGGCCGAAGATCCGAGTGGGGAAATTGCTAAATGATATGCTGGTGCTCCAGCCCAAACAGCGGATCAAGATTGTAGCTGAAGGTTCTGGCAAAGAGGGGATCCCAGTCCATCCGATCGAAGTATTTGAAGCGATCCAGGTAGGGGGAAAAGTCCTTTTCGACGACGGTTACATCATCTCTCAAGTGATCGATAAAGGGGATTTAGAGGCAACTCTCGAAATTCAAAATTCAGGGGTCTTAAAGAGTGGAAAAGGGGTAAACTTGCCCGGCGCCCATATTCCGCTTCCCGGACTTACCCCTGGCGATATCGAAGATGTGAAATTCGGCTGCGAACACGATATCGATATCATCGCCGGATCGTTCATCCGCTCTGCCCATCATATCCTTAGCATTAAAGATTTAGTCGTGAAAAAGGGTAAACCTGAGATCTTGGTCATTGCAAAGATCGAAAGCACCCAAGGCATTGAGAATTTTGATAGCATTGTGCAAGTAGCCGATGGGATCATGGTCGCACGAGGCGATTTGGGTGTTGAAGTGGATCTTGCTCTCGTTCCCAAATTGCAAAAAATGATGATCCGGAAGTGCTACCAGGCGTGCAAGCCGGTCATTACTGCAACTCAGATGCTCGAGTCGATGATTTCCAATCCGAGACCTACGCGGGCCGAAGTCTCCGATGTGGCCAATGCGATCTACGATGGGACCTCGGCCGTCATGCTCTCAGGTGAGACGGCAGTGGGCAAATATCCCGTGGAGACTGTCCAAAGGATGAAGAGTATTGTAGAAGAGACCGAGGCCGATTTCGATTACCACCGGTTCTATGAGATGAATGCCCAGAGAGACTACCACGACGTCTCTTCCGCCGTCTCGGCCGCGGCAGTCAAGACCGCCTATTCTACAGGGGCGAAAGCAATTTTTGCTTTTACAACTAGCGGTCAAACAGCCCGTCTCGTCTCTCGGCTCCGCCCATCGATGCCGGTCATTGCCGTGACCCCCAATCAGAAAAATTTCCACCAACTCATATTCAATTGGGGAGTGATCCCAGTTTTATGCGAAGGTTGTAAAAATGCCAAAGAGGCATTCAGCGCCGCATCGAGCTATGCTCTCGAGCATGGCCATATCTCCTTTGGCGATGTCGTTGTGGTCACGGCGGGCACCCCTTTCGGGAAGAAAGGGACGACCAATATGCTTCTTGTTGAAAACATTGGGGAGATCATCCTACGGGGGCATAAAGGATTTGGCCCGAAAGTCTCTGGCAAAGCGATCTTTGTTTTAGCCCCTGAGGCGTATGATGCCGATGATCTAGAAGGAAAGCTTGTCGTCATCTCCCATTGCGATAATTCATTCCTTCCTGTCCTGAAAAAAGCAGCCGGAGTGATTCTTCAGAATTCGATCGGCGATACCGCTTCAGAAAAGTATGCAGCTCTCGTGGCCAAGACTTTTGAGATCTCTGTCATGAGCCGAGCTGATGGCGCTATGTCTCTTCTTCATGAGAACGAAGAGGTGACTCTCGATCCTCAAAAAGGGCTCATCTACCGAGGCCATGAAGAATCGCCCACCTGTCCCATCCTTTCCATTTAAGATCTTGTCAATAAAGACAGGTCTATAGCATCCTATCAAACTTCATAAGAACCTATCCTAATAAAAAGTTTCAGTCGATTTTTCGGTTCTTTTGAGCCGATTTTCGATTCAAGACTT
>CAYZHU010000114.1:0-5648 GCA_964477585.1 uncultured bacterium | reverse complement strand
CGACATTTGGATCCACAATCCAACGCTCTAACCAACTGAGCTACGACCGCCATAATGGCATATGGTCATGAAATTTTAACGTATCGATCGGTATTCGTCAACTTTACTGAAAGGCAGAAGAGGAGAAAAAGATAGAAAGGGATGGTCCAGGAGGGGAAAGAATGGACGCGTAGGGAATAATCGAGGGCAAGAGGGGGATAGGAGGCGAGGTTGAGCAGGGTGGAAGTAAAAAAATCGGTTGTCCAGAAGAAGGGATGAGAAAGAGGGGGCAAGAGAAGATAAAGGATCAGCGAAAAGAGCAGGGCGGATAGGGCAACCCCTACCAAGAAGGGAAAAAAGAGGTTGTAGAAGAGGCTTAAAAAGGGAAATTGATGAAAATGGACGAGGAGGAGAGGCAGGATCGCAAGGTTGATCGAGGCGGCGAGGCTGATCCCTTTCCTTAGAAAAGAGGCGAGGAGCGAGGCTTGTTTCGAAAAGAGAGACAGATAAGTAAATTCTTGAGAGGTCCGCTGGGGAAATAAGGGCCTTAGCCACCTCTCGAAATGGGGATAGAATAGGAGAATGCCGGCGCAGCTGAGGAAGCTGAGCTGGAAGCCGATATGGGTTGAGACTAGAGGGTTGAGGAGGATCTCGGCGGTTAAGGCAAAGCCCAAAAGATTGAGGCCTGTTGTATTCCAACGGAAAAATTTTGCGACAAGGTACGATTCGGCGGTGAGCCACGATCTCTGTACGGCGGGGAGGGGGCCGACAAAAAGGAAATAGAGATGGATTCCGATGCAGAGGATCGATAATTTCCACTTTTGGGGAAGGAAGAGGCCCCCCAAATAAGAGCAGAAGGCGATCAAGATGCCAAAATGGAAACCAGAGATGGCTAAAATATGCTGCAGTCCCAGACGGCCAAATTCGTAACGGAGAGAGCGCTCTTCCACATCGCCTGTAATCAAAGAGCTTAAAAAGGAAGCGGTGCGGGGATAAGTCAGCCTCTTTTCGAGAAATTTACGAAATTTCTCCTTCAATTGGTATCTCATTTCGGCCATGCTCCAACTATTTTTAACCGAATTCCATTCTTTCACTTTGAACGTATATTCATACTTCCCTCTTTTTTCGAGCTTCCCTCTAACTAAATAATCGCAATCAGCAGGAGGATGGTTTCCTCCTTGGTAGTAGACAGAGCAAGGAATTTTTCCTTCCAGCAGCTGAAGCGTCCCGCGGTAGATCAAACCTTTATAGAATGGAGATTGATGGGGTTGCAAAGAAGAAATGGAGAAATATCCCTGTTCTCCCTTTTCGGGAAGGCTGGAATAGAAAATGGAGCAATAGAGGAGTGCGGCAAACTGGATCAGAATCGGCGAGTAGCGTCTCAACCAGAAAAGATACAACGACCAAAGAATGGGAAAAACCCAATTCCAAGGCAGTTCCCAAAATAGGTAGCTGCTCGTGCTAATGAGTAGGGAAAGGCCGTAGAGGAGCGCGGGATTTTGTTCCCAGAAATGTCGTGTCGATTTTAACACTTACTTATGGGCATGGGGCATTTCTTCGTCGATAGAACGGTTGATGAGGCGGGCGCCTCGCTGGCTTGAAAAATAGGAAAAGAGCCATTGGGTCAGCACGACCATCCGGTTTCGGAAACCGATGAGATAGAGAACGTGTATAAAGCACCAACCCATCCAAGCTAAAAAGCCGCTGAATTGAACCTTCCCAAAGGTCCCGATCGCTTTGGTCTTTCCGATAGTCGCCATCGTCCCTTTGTCGAAATAGACAAATGGGGAGCGCTCATTTTTCGGCAGCCGTTTCCGGATGATTTGAGAAACATATCTCCCTTGTTGAACAGCGACAGGGGCTAAACCGGGCAGCGGCTTCCCCTTTTTATCCATCGCACAGGCAGCATCGCCCAGGACAAAAATCTCAGGATGTTCAGGAATGGAAAGATCGGCATCGACTAAGACACGTCCCTGCCGGTCGAGAGCCGTGTTCAACGATTTTAAGACAGGAGAGGCTTGGTTTCCTGCAGCCCATAATATATTTTCGGTAGGGATGAAGAGATCTTCTACCATTACTCCTTCTTTGGTGACATTGGTCACTCTCTTCCCTGTGATAACTTTCACCCCAAAATGTTCGAGATATCCTTGCGCTTTTAAAGAGAGCTTCTCTGGGTATACGGGTAGGATATGGGACGATCCCTCAATGAGATAGATCTTTGTCTTTGTCGGGTCGATCCGGCGGAAATTTTTGAGCATAGTTTGATAGGCGATCTCCGCAATAGCGCCGGCCATTTCGACTCCAGTCGGCCCTCCACCGATGATGACGAAATTGAGATACTTCTTCGCCTCTGAAATGCTGTCGCATCTTTCGGCCTTTTCAAAAGAGATCAAAATCCTCTCTCTTACTTTCAAGGCGTCTGTTAGTGTTTTGAGTCCGGGGGCAAGCTCTTCCCACGCATCGTGCCCAAAATAGGAATGGCGGGCGCCGAGAGCGACGATCAGATATTCGTAGCCGATCTTGTCGCCATTTCGCAAAGTGACTTGCTGCTGTTCTTTATCGATAGAGACCACTTCTCCCATCAAAACAGTGACATTTTCATAAGGGGAGAGGATTTCCCGTATCGGTACCGCGATATCTCCTGGGGAAAGGGCAGCGCTGGCAACTTGATAGAGAAGAGGCTGAAATAGATGGTGATTGGTTTTATCAATCAGCCAAACATCGTTTTTCGAATTCCCAAGCCCTTTTGCTGCGTTAAGTCCTGCGAATCCGCCGCCTAGAATAACTACTTTTGTCAGAGCCATATCTTA
This sequence comes from uncultured bacterium, assembly GCA_964477585.1. Lineage (GTDB taxonomy): Bacteria > Chlamydiota > Chlamydiia > Chlamydiales > SM23-39 > CAYZHU01. The sequence goes on along the minus strand of CAYZHU010000114.1, from coordinate 2,859 downwards.
AGGATAGCGCAACAAGGTTTCGAAGGAAAGAGTTTTTCAGAAACGGTTACGCAAACGCAAACGTTCACGTTAAGTCGGAGCTATATAACACACCCGCGATATCAGGCCCGGTATCGGGCCGGCACGGATTTATGCAAACTAAGCCTTTGAACGTTTGTGATAATTCATCATAATTTGAAAAATACATTTTCTTTTATTTTCGATTTATGCCAGAGTGAGAGTTCCGATGCCGGTACAATGAATTCGTTGATCCAACAATATTTTCAAGTGGGCGAAAATAATTTTCAGGAAGTTCTTTTTTTGGATGCTTCAATGGATTGGAATGAAATGTCAGAAAAATCTCCCGACCTTCCTCGAGGATGGTTCGAATTGAGCCGAATTTCTCCTCGGGACCGAGTGGAGTTTTCCCGCGATTTTTGGCTTGAAAGGCTCCCCTACAATCCGAAGGCCCATGCAGCTATTGGGGAATTTTTTGGCCAGCTCGATGACATTGCGATCGTCCTTGCGCGGGAAGAAGAGAAAGACCTTTATCCAGAATTGGTCTACAGCCTTGAAGACAATAGCTGTTTTTTCCGTGGCAGACCCCCTTGCAGCGATGCAGATTGGGATGAGGTTAGAGGAGAAATCGGCAGCCTCCTTCCACGCGATTTTCTGGCTTTTTCGAAAATCCATAACGGGTTTGGGAAACTTTCCGAGATGGGATTATTGAAACTCGAAGAGATCGGCGCGGCCCGAAGAAAAATTATGGACCTTATTCTATTCTCGAATCATCCAGTAAAATCGGGCGAGAAAATTGTCGATCCAGGATCCTTGATCCCATTTTATGAAATTTTTGGCCTCTCCTCTTACCAATGTTTTTATACAGACTGGTATCCTACAAGTGAAATGGGTAATGTTTATTTTTCCGGAATCGATTATACAATATCAGATACAAACGATAAGAAAGGGGACTCGCTTGCCTTTCCCATGTTTTTGGAATGGCTGGCTTACTATTTGCAAGGAATGAGCATCTCTACATGAGATAAGGTATGTATTTAGTTCAACATCTGTATGAACAACATGGGAAGTATTTAGGGCTCGATCTGCTCGCAGGAGCAGCGGGGCTCTCCCGTCGCATCAACCGGGCCGAAGTCCATAGGCCAGGTTTGAGCCTAACTGGCTATTTGAAAGGATTTGTCCATGCGCGGATTCTCATTTTGGGCAAGCAGGAGATCGAATATTTGAAGGAACTCGAGCCGAAAATCCGGCAAGAAAGGCTCGCAGCAGTACTCACCCACTCGACCCCCATGGTGATCATTGCGAGGGGATTTAGACCGATGAAGGAGCTCGTTGAACTTTGCGATAGGAATAAAATTCCTCTCTTCCGCGCCTCTTCGACAGCGACGAATCTTTTGAGCCGGATCACATTCCTTCTGTTAGAGGAATTTTGCCCTAGCGTCACCTTGCATGGAACTCTCGTCGAGGTGTTCGGGGTCGGGGTCCTGATCCAAGGGGAATCTTCTGTAGGAAAAAGCGAAGCGGCCCTAGGCTTGATCGAACGGGGACACCGCTTGATCTCCGATGACGTTGTCCGGGTGAAGAAAAAAGAGGGTTCTTATCTTGTCGGATCAGGGCCAGAGTTGACTCGCCATTTGATGGAGATCAGAGGGATTGGGATCATCAACGTCGCCCATCTCTACGGAGCGGTTTGCGTAAGGCCTGATAAGGGGATCGACATCGTTGTGAAATTGGAAGAATGGGACGACCAACATTTTTACGACCGGGTCGGACTCGATGAAAAATTCATCGATATTTTGAGCGTGAGCGTTCCCTATCATGTTCTCCCAGTAAAGCCGGGCCGCGATGTTGTTCTCCTCCTCGAGACAATCGCTCTTAATCATCGTTTAAAAGACATGGGCTACAATTCGGCGAAAGAATTCAATGCGAAACTTTTAGAGGCGATTGCCAGAAGGCAAAAGAAAAGGATTGTTCGTGAAAATCGTGCGTAAACTCAAAGTGAAAAACCCGCTTGGCCTCCATACACGACCCGCTGCAGCGATTGTGAAATTGCTTCAACCTCGTAAATCTTCAGTCCATTTTACTTATAAAAATGAGACGATCAATGCGAGGAGCATCATGAGCATTTTGATGCTAGCGGCAAAGAAAAATGCCCAAATTACAGTCACCATCGAAGGGGAAGATGCCGAGCAGACATTCGAACATCTGTTCAATGCCTTTGAGATGGAGTTTGGAGAAAAATAGAATGTCGTCTGGAAACGAAGAAGTACTTTTGAGAGGCCTGCCGATCAGTAAAGGGATCGGCATTGGTTTCCCGATTTTCTTCTCCGCATTAGACGATGAAGTCCAAGAGATCGCAATCCCCAAAAAAGAGATTGAAAACGAGATCGACCGGTATAGGCGCGCTCTCGATTTAAGCCGCAAAGACGTAGAAAATCTTCAAAAGATGTCGCTTCATGAAGGGCCTCCCGAAATTGTCGCGATTCTCGGCACCCATTTGGAGATGATGCAAGATCCTCTCATCACGACTGTGATAGAAGAGAGGATCCGGGAAAACCAACTCAATATAGAGACGATCTTCTACCATCTCATCGAGGAATACAAACAGAGATTCAGCTCCATTAAAGATAGTTATTTTCAAGAACGGGTGCGCGATGTCGTCGATGTCTCGAGACGGATCCTGGGACATTTGAGACCCCTGGAGCGGATCCGGATGGCCGAAATGCCCCATAATTCGGTTATCCTCACACATGAGCTAGTCCCCTCTGAGACAGTGGAGGCGAACACCTCTTTGGTGAGCGCTTTTGTCACCGCTTGCGGAGGGCTTACTTCCCATGCAGCGATCATCGCGCGGGCTAAAGG
>CAYZHU010000113.1:0-5763 GCA_964477585.1 uncultured bacterium | reverse complement strand
CCTGCCGCTGGTGCCGGTGCTGCTGGAGGAGCAGGTGGCATTCCGCGGCCTACCGCTGGTGCCGCTGCTGCTGCTGCTGGAGGAGCAGGAGGAGCTGGTGGCAATCCGCCGCCTGCCGCTGGAGCGCCTGCCGCTGGAGCACCTGCTGCTGGAGCGCCTGCCGCTGGAGCACCTGCCGCTGGAGCGCCTGCCGCTGGAGCATCTGCCGCTGGAGCATCTGCTGCTGGAGCGCCTGCCGCTGGCGGATTTTCTACTGGAACTCCATTCTGATTTCGACTCTTGTTGCAGAGACAGCAGATTAAGCTAGTCAAGGCAAGAGTTGCGGCTCCCACGATCATACCTACTTTAATCTGTCCGGCTTGCATTGGGTGAGCGCGCCACCAGGTTCTAGCATTGATGAAGGTGCGAATGGTGAAATCTCTTACTTGGAAATAGCAATTTTTAAAGAATGCGCCAACTACTTGAGCCGCTTTCTTCGTGCCAGCCCAGCAAGCCACCGCGCCAATTTTAATGTTGCGGCCGAGCCATTGACCAGAAGTTTTGATGCAATTGCCAAAATTGGTGCAACAAGCCGGCGCGAGTTGATGATGTACGTTAGAAACAAAAGACATGGAAACCTCCTTGGGTTTTTTTAGGTATTCACACGAGGTAGTAAGCCTCACAACTTTTCGCAAATCCGATTTTTTTTCGGCTCGCAGAAATCGGGCAATTATATAAGTGTAAAAATAAATGTAAAGGAAAAGCAAACAGGACTTAAATTTGTCTCAATTTATACGTAAAGATATTTTTTGAATAGTTGACTTTTCTCTTTTTCTATGAGATAAAATAAGAGAAAAACGAGGTATTCCCGTGAATTTTGAGACGCAAGAAAAGTTGAAGTCGATTGAAGAGAGATTGACGGCAATGTGGAGGTATCTTTGACCTAGCGGTCAAAGAAGCGGAAGTTCGAAAACTAGAAGCTAAAATGGGTGAACCTGATTTCTGGAATGATCAGGCGTCTGCTCAAAAAACCATCGAAGCGTGCAATGCGCTAAAGATCTGGACGGTCCCTTATCAAGAATTGAAAAGCCAGTTCCAAGATATCAAAGAACTTTTGCCTGAAGCGGAAAGCTTAGGAGACGAGAAGCTCGTTCAAGAGTTAATCGATAATCTCCATCACGTGGAAAAGAAATTAGGCGAGCTCGAAGAGCGGAAAATGTTATCGGGCGAGCTCGACTCCAAAGATTGCTATCTAGAAATCAATGCAGGGGCGGGCGGGACAGAATCGTGCGATTGGGCTGCAATGCTATCTCGGATGTATCAACGCTGGGCGGCTAGAAAAGGGTGGAAAATAGAGGTCATCGATCGGCTCGAAGGGGATGTTGCGGGGATAAAGAATATCACCTTTCGGTTTAGCGGCCCCTTTGCTTATGGGTACAATAAATCGGAAAAAGGGGTCCACCGGTTGGTGCGGATCTCTCCATTTGATGCGAATGCAAAAAGGCATACCAGCTTTGCATCGGTCGATGTGACGCCGATTATAGAAGATATCCAAATTGAGGTCCGGTCTGAAGATCTCAAAATCGATACCTATCGCGCCTCTGGAGCGGGAGGCCAACACGTCAACAAAACCGACTCTGCGGTTCGGATTACCCATGTCCCGACGGGAATTGTCGTCTCTTGCCAATCGGAGAGGAGCCAAATCCAAAACCGGGAAACGTGCATGAAGATGCTCCGCTCTAAACTCTATGAGAAAGAATTTCTGGAGCGGCAAGAAAAACTCTCTTCGATAGGGGGAGAGAAAAAAGAAATTGCATGGGGCAACCAGATCCGTAATTATGTATTTCAACCGTACACATTGGTGAAAGACACCCGGACAAAGGTGGAAGTGGGAAATATCCAAGCTGTCATGGATGGGGAGATCGATCTGTTTGTCAATGCGTATCTCAAGGAATTTGGATGATCGAAATACCAGGCTACGATATCCGGTTTTCTACGCTTGAAGATGGGGACTATTTGGCTCAATGGCTCTCAACGCCCGAATCATGCGATCCGTTCCCATTTGGGTTTTTAGAAAAAGAGGAAGCTTTAAAAAATTGGATTGGTTTTTCCAAATTTAAGGCGAGCTTAACTGGAGCAATCAATGACCAGCCCATTGCGATCGGGACCCTTTTCTTAATGCCGTACCGGAAAGTGGCACACCACTGTTCTTTCTATCTCTTAGTCGATCCGGCCCATCGGAGAAAAGGGATCGGCACATCGATGCTGCGCAACTTACTGAATCTCGCCAAACAGAAATTTCGGCTGGAGAGCGTCCATGTGGAGATCTATGAGCCGAGCCTCTTACTCCCGATTCTAGAGAAGAACAACTTTGAGCCGTTTGCCCGGCAGGATAATTTTGTCAAAATCGATGGCTGCAGCAGAACCCGCGTCCTCTTGGAGCATTTTTTTGTATGACAAAGGAACATCTGACCATCCGATTTGGGGAAGAATCGGATCAAAAATATCTGATCGAGTGGCTCTTGCAGCCCGGCGTTTTGGAAGGGTTTCCTCTTGCCGATTTGCGAGAAGTGGAAGATGCGGCGCGGATTTGGGTCAGTTATGCGAAATACAATGCTCTTCTGACGGCGCTTTGGGATGGGGTTCCCTGCGGAATTGCCAACCTCTATCTTCAGCCGTATAAAAAACTATCCCACCAATGCCTCTTTGCGATCATCGTCGATGAGAAATTGCGCGGGAAGGGGATCGGGACTCGGTTGATGGAGGAATTGATAACCCTTGCAAAGACGCGATTCAATCTCGAAATGCTTCATCTAGAAGTCTATGAGCTCAATCCAGCGATCAATCTCTACAAGAGAATGGGCTTTGTCCAGTATGGATTCCAACGCCACTTCATCAAAGACAAAAATCGCTACATTGGAAAAATCCTCATGCAAAAGACCCTTTAATGGATCAGAAATTGCAAACTCTTTGCCCCATCCCGCTTCAAATTTCTTGGCATGAGAGCCGCTCCTATCTTTCGTTTCTCAAGAAAAACGGGACCCTTTTTTTACGCCTCCACCGATTGTTCTTAGAGGCCCCCTCTCCGGTTCTCGAAGCGGTGATCCGGATGGTTTTGAGAAAGAATGACCTGGAAGCCCGTGCGATTGTCCGGAAAATGGCCCATCTCTATTTCTCCCAAAAGAGACTTCCTCCCAAAAAACTTACTGCTCAGGGAACTACCTACGATCTTCAGATGATTTACGAGAAGCTCAAAGAACGGCACTTCTCTCCCGATTATTCCTCTGCGATTGGTTGGTCAAAAGCTTCCAGGCAGGGGCGTTTCCGATTCATTACATTTGGAAGTTACGATCAGCATCGGGACCAGATCCGGATCAACCCGCTTTTGGATTCCACCGATGTTCCTCTCTATTTTCTCGAGTTCATCGTCTATCATGAAATGCTCCATGCAGTTTGCAGGCCGAAAATGGATCCCTCTGGAAGATGTTCGGTCCATACAGCCGAATTTCGTGCGAAAGAGCGGCAGTTTCCCCAATACAAAGAAGCGAAAGAATGGGAAAAAAGTAGTTTAAAAATATTTAAAAAAAGGAGGCAGTTGCAAAACTCCACGACTTTGAAAAATCGATGATTTTGGATGCTCCTTGCCCGGACCTGCTTGCTGGTCCGGATGGCGGCGACGATCCCCAGGGGTCCTCAAAAACGCATCGTTTTTGGGGTAGGGGGAACATACTTGAAAAAGTAGGCGAGTCGCCGCCAGGACAAGGAGCGCCAAAAGGGCGATTTTGCATGGCGAAGAGTTTTGCAAATGGCTCAAAGGAAGAGATCCCATGGCAGGACATAGTAAGTGGGCCAATATTAAGCATAGGAAAGAGAGGTCCGATAAAAAGAAGGGTAAAATATTTAGCCGGATCATGAAAGAATTGATCAGCGCGGTAAAACAGGGGGGAGGCGATCCGAAAACGAACGCAAAATTGAGAACCGCCGTCCAAAAAGCAAAGGATGCGAACATCCCGAATGATAATATTGAACGGAATATCAAGAAGGCCTCTTCGTCCGATACGCAAGATTATGTTTCTATGACCTATGAACTCTACGGCTACGGAGGAGTGGGGATCATCGTCGATATCATGACGGACAATAAAAACCGGATTTCAGCCGATATCCAGATCGCGACTAAAAAATGTGGAGGGACGATTGCAACACCCGGCGCTGTCTCTTACAATTTCGATCGAAAAGGGCTTATCCGGATTCCAAAAACAGCTGGAAAAGAAGACGATCTCTTCATGCTTGCCACGGAAAATGGAGCCGATGACTTTTCATCCGATGAAGAAGCTTTCATCATCACCACGCCGGTCGATGCATTTGTAAAAGTGAAAGAAGCGATCGAGGCGCAAGGGATCAAGCCGGAAGAGGCAGATTTTGCCTTTGTCCCGAAGAGTTATATAGAAGTGAATGATGAGACGGCGGATGCCAACATCGCCCTGATCGAATGGCTAGAAAATCTCGATGACGTCGACGCAGTCTTCCACAACATGAAAGTGGACTAAGGAAATACGGATCGAAATAGAGGGGTCAATAATTGGCTATGGGATGATAAAGCATGCACTGCTTGATTGATTTGATCATGACTCAATGCCAGAGTTAGATTTTGCGAAATGTAGTGAGGTCCAAAAAGTGGCAATCGGTTAACGTCTATTATTTGTCGCGAATTAACTCTGAGCGATCTATGCAAAAGATTTACAGCTTCTTTTGTAACCTGAAATCCTGCTCTCTCAACTAGATGTGCTGATGTTGTAATTGTTGTCATAGTTATTTCCTTTTATCTAATATTATAATAGATAAATTATTTAAAATAAATTAAAATATTTTTTAGTATCTTTTAGGAAAGAAAGCAGATAACGCAAAAAAACGGGTGCGACCAATACAATCCCAGGCCTTGCGGCTTCAATTAAAATAATTAGTATAACTTAATTTTAATAAATAATTCTGATATAATATATGGATGGCAAGCCGTATTGTATCAAAAATTTATAATTATACTCCCTCAAAAAGAGATGCAGCTTTAGGGGGGACGGTAGTCCTTTCTGCTTTTTTGGGGCCGAAATATTTCCTTTTTGCAGCCGCGCATTATTTTTATTTGACGCGCAGAGGAAATCCGCCAGCACCCCGCACTTATACCGTTTTGTCTCCAGTACCGACTAGATCCTTAGAATCGACTGCTGTTGAATTTGCAGAAGGGAAGCCAGAAAATCCTAAGCCTACTAGTTCTTCCAAGCCGACTTCAGAACCTGCTGTTCAGCCAAGGGAGCCAGATAGTCTTGAACCTACTAGTTCTACCGAATCGATTTCAGAGCCTGCTCTTCAGTTAACCGGTGCTGAATCTGTTACCCTAGAACCTGTCGTTCTGCCTGTTCTTGCCGAACCTGTTGCATCAGCTCCTGAACCTGTTAGTACTTCTGAATTGGCCGAGAGATCTGCCACTCCGCCTATCTCTATCGAACCTGAGGAAGTAGCTCCTAGATCTGTTACCCCAGAGCTCGCTGTTCAGCCAGCCGTTGCTGAATCTGTGGCAAGGGAGCCAGAAAGTCCTAAGCTTAATATTTCTGACGAGCCGACTTCAGCGGCTGCTGTTCAGCTAACCGGTACTGAATCTGCAGAAGGCGAGCCAGAAAATCCTAGGCCTACTAGTTCTACCGAGCCGACTTCAGAGCTTGCTGTTCAGCCAACCGTTGCTGAATCTGTGGCAGAGGAGCCTGTTGTTCATCCTGCCGAATCAGAGAAAGA
>CAYZHU010000112.1:0-5807 GCA_964477585.1 uncultured bacterium | reverse complement strand
CGAACGGGATTGATATCGATCCTGAGGCTCTCCTCCATGCCCGCAAAAACAATAAACTCAACCGTCTCAAAGCAACTTTTCGCCGCTCTCTTCCCAAAAAACTCCCTACCCAAAACATCTTTCTCATGAACATGATCTCATCAGAACAGCAGTCGGTCCATCCTGCCCAGTACAACTCCTACGCAAAACTCTGGATTGTCTCTGGAATTTTAAAAGAGCAGAAAAAACGCTATCTAGAATTGACTCAAATCTGGAACTGGAAACCGATCGAAGAAAAAACCCGAAAAGGGTGGATGGGATGGGTTTTTACCTGCAAATGTAAAGCCGCTTTACATTAAATGAGGGGGGGCTTGCAGCCCCCCTTGCTAGAAATAGTTTTGGGTTACATCATGCCGCCGAAATCGCCCATTCCACCCATTCCGCCCATGCCGCCCATGCCGCCCATTCCAGGCATTGGAGCTGCAGCCGCTTTTTTCGGCTCGGGTTTGTCGGTGATGATGGCTGCGATCGTGATCAACATGCCCGCTACAGATGCAGCATGAAGAAGAGCGCTCTTCGTCACAAGGACTGGATCGATGACGCCATCTTTGACGAGATCGGAGAAAGCGTCGGTCAAGCCGTTATAGCCATACGAACCTTCTTTCTCAGCAATCTTCTCTGCAATGAGAGCTCCCATCTTGCCGCAATTGTTGGCAATCGCTGTAGCCGGAGCAAAGCATGCTTTTCTTAGGATTTCTAATCCGATCGCCTCATCTCCCGTAAGCTTCAACTTATCGAGAGCCGCAGATGCGCGGATGAGAGCAACGCCGCCGCCTGGGACTATCCCTTGCGATACAGCAGCTCGGGTTGCATGGAGGGCATCCTCGATCCGATCTTTCTTTTCATTGGCTTCGGTCTCGGTCACAGCTCCTACATTGACGACAGCGACGCCGCCAGCAAGTTTCGCCAAACGCTCTTCGAGTTTTTCCCGGTCATAGTCAGAGAGATTCGGTTGATTGAGCTCTCCTTTAATCTGGGCAATTCTCTTCTTCACTTCTTTCTGATTTCCAGCTCCATCGACAATCGTTGTCGTCTCTTTGGAAATCTTTACTTTCTTAACTACCCCTAAAACCTCGGGTCCTACTTCCTCGAGATTGTAGCCCAATTCATCTGACACCACAGTCGCGCCAGTTAAAACAGCGAGATCTTCGAGCAAGCTCTTCCTTTTATCTCCAAAGCCAGGCGCTTTTACTGCGCAAAGAGGAAGGCCTCCCTTCACTTTGTTAACGACGAGCGTAGCTAAAGCTTCTCCATCGATATCATCTGCGATGATAAGAAGAGGGCGAGATCCCTTTTGCATCGCTTTTTCTAGGATGGGTACCAACTCTTTAGCATTGGAAAGTTTTTTATCAGTGATAAGAATTGCTGCGTTATCAAACTCTACGGTCATCTTTTCGCCATTAGTGACGAAATAGGGGGAAATGTACCCCTTGTCAAACTGCAATCCCTCTACAACGTCAAGGACTGTTTCAATCCCTTTCGCCTCTCCAATTGTGACGATCCCATCTTTGCCCACTTTTTGCATCGCTTCGCCGATGATCGCGCCAATTGCCGAATCGTTATTAGCGGAAATGCAAGCAATCTGTTGGATCTCTTCAGGCGTCTTAACAGGCTTGGCCATCTTATCCAATGCATCGAGAATCGTATGGACCGATTTGTCGATCCCTCTTTTCACATCCATTGGATTGGCGCCTGCGCTGACATTTTTCACCCCTTCGGAGAAAATTGCCTCTGCGAGGACAATAGCCGTCGTGGTCCCATCGCCAGCGGTATCCGACGCTTTCGAAGCGGCTTCTTTCACTAGCTGGGCGCCCATATTTTCATATTTATTTTTCAAGACGATCTCTTTCGCGACGCTAACGCCATCTTTTGTTGATGAGGGAGCTCCGAAATCTTTTGCAATTACCACATTGCGCCCTTTAGGTCCCAAAGTGACGATGACTGCTTTCGCGAGCGTCTTGACACCTTTGAGGATTGATTTGAGCGCCTCTTCGTTGAACTGAAGCATTTTTGCCATGATTTTCTCCTTAACTCAACACTGCTAAAATGTCTTCTTCAGACAAGATTAAATATTCGCGATCTTCATCTTTGTACTCGGTCCCTGCATAAGAGGAAAATAGGACTCTGTCTCCCAGCTTCACGTCCATTGGCTGGCTTCGCCCTTTATCATCGATTTTGCCAGGTCCAACAGCAATCACTTCCCCCTCGCGAGGTTTTTGCTGAGCGGTTTCAGGAAGGAGGATCCCTCCTTTAGATGTTTTAGCTTCTTGTCGCTTGACGACGATCCGGTTGCTAAGCGGTTTCAATTTTTTTTCTGCCATAGAGCTATCTCCGTTTAAGATAGCCCCTATCCTAGAGTGAAAATCGATTTTTGTCAACCCCGTTTTTAGCAGTCAGAATAAGAAACTGCTAATCAGAGTAGAGGAGGTATTTTTTCCGTTTTTCGAGAAACGATTCCCTCTCAGCTCGATCGATCTCCATCAGCTTCCATGCAGGATATTTTTCTTTCATCAGAATCTCATAGACTTGATCTGTCCCATTGGCCTTACAAAAAAGCTCTTTTCCTTTCGACTCTTCCATCCGCTTGGAAAATTCCTTTGGATACAAACTCTTCAATAAGCCCACGAGCAAATATTGGACCGATATAGGGCGGAAATTCTTTTCATCTACAATCTGGATCAAGACGCCTTGGCAATCGATCCCCTTGTAAAGCCCCCAAAACGGGCGAAAATAAAACGGCTGAAAGTGGATCCCAGGAAGTTTCTGGTCATTCAGCTTTTGAGCAAATTCTTTCGCCTTGATCCAAGGCGCGCCAATAATTTTGAATGGAAGCGTGAACCCGATCCCAATATTGAGAATGTGCAATTCTCCTAAAATCCCTGTGATCGGACAAAAGAGAGGGGTATCAGGCTCCGGGACATTCGGACTCGGCGGCACCCACGCAAGCCCCGTATCGCGATAACTCATCGACCTCTTCCATCCCTGCATTGGAACAACCCGCAACTTGCATCCCACCCGATACTCTTCATTGAAAAAGCGGGCGAGCTCCCCGATTGTCATCCCATGGCAGTAAGGGACATTGATATATCCGATGAACGAGCGCCATTTATCCTCCAACATAGGACCATCGACAATGACTCCGTTGATCGGATTGGGGCGATCGAGGACGATCACCTCAATTTCCCGTTTCGCCGCCTCTTCCATTAAATAATAAAGCGTTGTCGGATAGGTATAAGCCCTCACCCCTGTATCCTGGATATCATAAATGAGTACATCGATCCCTGCGAGCATTTCAGGCTTAGGCCTTCTCGTTTCTCCATGCAAACTGTAGATCGGGATCCCTTTTTCCTCCCCATGCCGCACCGATTCCCATGCATAATGCTGTCCTTGCAATCCATGTTCGGGAGAAAAAAATGCGCCGATTTTATATCCCCCTTCCTGCTCCTGGAAAAGCTGCAAAGTAGAGCGCATCTGACTATCGACCCCTGTATGATTGGTAACAAGTCCGATCCGCTTTCCCTTCAACCCCTCATGCATTTCTTTCACAAAAAACTGATCCACGCCGAGGGCCACATGCGGCGCAGCCACCCCTTTCGCAACCCAAAACAGAAATAGGATCCAATAAGCCATTTCTTCAGTATACTCTTTCAATAAAAAAATGCCACATTTCCATACTTATAACCCTTTGATATATAAACATAATTTTAATTTAAAAATAACTGTATAGTATGTATAATATTTATAAATTTTACCAAAGTTTTCATAAATGAGTATTGATCCACTATATATACGTCTGCGACAACAATTGAATGCACTTGATCCTAGATCCAACGATTCCATGGATGTACAATATATAGAATCACACTCAAACCCAACCAAGTTTTTTAAGCAAGTAACTGAATTCTACCAGAACATCAAACCCTATAAACACCTGTTGCCAAGCAGCTATAAAACAGTAGCTTGCTATTCCCAGAACTCAAATACTAATTGCCAAACCTCTACATGTGCTTTTGCCCATTCTTTAGTATCATTAACGGCCGCTCGATTTGTTTATTTTTCAAAATGAGGCATTGTTTCGCTAAAGATCGATGTCTAAAAGGATTTAATTGCACCCATACCCATCCGGGTGACGTATTCCAGTTGAACAACGAACTATGCCTAGATAACTCGAGAGTTCAGCCCTCGAGAGAAGAACCGCCTCCTCCTTCCTTAGCGGAGGAATGGGCCGAATTGGAGATAGAATTTCTTGAAGACCCTTCCTGTAAAAAACCCGCGCTCTATGCTAGGATCGACTCTCACTTTTCTTCCAGTTATAAATGCCAAGCTACCCTCTTTAAGCTTAGACCGTTTATTACCTCCGTTAAACAAATAGGGACACTAATTAAAACCTACGATCCTTACTTAATCTATTGCAAAAACAAAATCTTTCTATGCCAAAAGGGGAATATGTGTCCTGATCTAGAATGTGAAAATGCACATAATTTAGATACCTCAGTAGCTTGCTCGCTACTTGTTGAGAAGGCTCCATTTAATGAAACTAATATTACATCTTTCGCTCGAAAACTGATCAAAAAAATCAGTTCTTAGATCCAAAAGAATTGATGCAAAAGATTTTCCTGATCTGGTAAGATTTTGGCATGAATTCATATCTAGATGAAGCAACTGAAATTCTAGACAGCGTTAAAGGGAAACCCCAGTCCGTTTCCGAAAGAAAACGCTTGGCCATTGAATTGACCGCTTTGATGTTGAAAGAAGCGTCAAAAGAGATCTCTTCTCAAGAAAAGGGGATCCAAGAGCAGCTGACCCGTTTGATGAGCGATCCTATCGGCAAGGCCTTCACAACGGCCATGACGGACCAGTGCTTCCGAAGTTCATCGAATAAACGGGTCGCTAACCAGATGATCTATCTCTTGAATCAAATGGGGATCCCAAATTATTTAGATTGGTTCAGAAAAACAGAACTTTTCACTTTTAAAAGTTTAGGTCCCTCTATAGCCCAGTTTCTTGTCCCCTTAGCTGCCCAAACTCTCCGGAAAGAAACCAACCGGGTGATTTTGCCAGGAGAGATGGCCCTTTTATCCAAACATTTGCAAGAGAGGCGCAAAGAGGGGGTAAGACTCAACTTAAATCACCTCGGCGAGGCGATCTTAAGTGAAACCGAAGCGAAAAAACGGATGCACATCTATCTCGAAGACCTAAAAAATCCTGAGATCGATTACATCTCGATTAAAATTTCCACGATTTTCAGCCAGATCAATCTTCTAGCTTTTGACGAAACTATCGAAGCTCTTGCAGATCGGCTCCGGACTCTCTATCGCGCTGCAATCAAACACTCCAATCAAAAAACGAATTTCGTCAATCTCGACATGGAAGAGTATCGGGATCTCAATCTAACAGTGACCGTTTTCCAAAAAGTGCTCGATGAACCTGAATTCCATAACTTTTCCGCGGGGATCGTCCTCCAAGCCTATCTGCCCGATTCTTTCCATTTCCAACAAAAATTGACCGAATGGGCCAAAACCCGGATCAAAAACGGGGGTTCCTGGATCAAAATCCGGATTGTGAAAGGGGCGAACCTCGCAATGGAACAATTCGAAGCCTCCTTGAGAGGGTGGCCCCAAGCTCCCTACACGGCAAAATTTGAGGTCGATGCCAATTACAAACGGATGGTCACCTACGCATCTCTTCCTGAAAATGCGAGAGCTGTCCATATCGGCGTCGCCAGCCACAATCTCTTCGATATCGCCTATGCGATTCTCCTCCGGTTG
>CAYZHU010000111.1:0-5904 GCA_964477585.1 uncultured bacterium | reverse complement strand
TGGTCAATTTTTATGAATTTGAGATGCGTACTCGATAAAAATTTTATTCCTTGCTAAAGTGAATTTAGAGGTAAACTTTTTATAAGGAGAGTGTCTTATGGACCAAGGTTCAGGTTTCGAGTTTGATTGGCTCATTATAGTCATAGCAGCGGTCGTCAATATGGTGATCGGCTATTTTTGGTATTCCAAATGGCTTTTTGGAAATTTGTGGGATCGGTTGTCTCGAATCGGTATGCCCAAAGATAAAGAGATGAAATCGGCTTTGATTTTTGCCTTTATCAACTCTTTAGTCATCGCTTTCTTCCTCTATTTCTTCGAAGGGTTATTCAATGTCTCTTCAGTGACCGACGGGATGTTCGTAGGTTTCTGCGCATGGCTCGGCTTTTCGGCAACTACTTCAATTGGAGGCGTGATTTGGTGCAAAGTCCCATTTCATCTTTTCCTCATTGACAGCGGTTGTAAGCTTCTCTCTTTCTTAGTGATGGGCGGACTTATCGGCGCATAGCATTAATACCCAAGGATGTTCTAATTCTTGGGTTTTTTTTATGGATTGACATACATTTATTTCCTTATTACATAGAAATTTGAAAAGAACTTAAAGGGACCTATGCCGAATAGATACGCCCAAAAACCTCGGAAGCTTTTAGTCATTACCTGTTCTGGCGGCGGGGGGTTGCTCCAGGCAGCCAACGCCAAAGAACAAGAGGCGAGAATCCGAGATCCCAACCTCAAGATCGTGAAACGGGATACCCTAAAGGATTGGATTTGGTTTAGATGTGGACATTGGATGGTCCGCGTTTGGAACGACTCTCAAACAAATGGGAATGTCACTTTTCAATCTTTGTGTGTATTTGGACAATTGCTTGTCGACCGGTTGTTTTGGCCCAGTTTTTTCTGCTCTGCTTTGAAGACCTTTTTTCAAGAAGATATAGATGAGATCATCGATACGCAAAATATGGGGACTTCAGGCATTGTGCATGCCCTTCGGGTGTTCAATTTTCTAAAAGGTAAAAAGATCCGGATCCAAAAAGTGCTTGTCGATCTCCCAACGAAAAAGGCGACCCACTTTTTTTGGCCGATCAAATCCCTCTCAAAAAAGAATCGGGAATTGATCCAAGTGAAAACAGTGCAGCCTCTTCTAGAGAAAGGGGAGACTCCCGAACAATTTTGGCAAAAAAACTGCCGGTTATCTGAGAGGGATATTCACTATGAAGATCTCAATGTTAGGCAATCTTTCCTCAAGTACAAAGGGAAAAAAAGAGAGGATTTAACTGTCCGGTTCTCTTTTAAGAATCAAGAAGAACTTTCCCTGATGACCCAAACTTACAGCCGTGGATCGATCCGGGGAAATGTGCTGCAGTCCCAAATGGAGTTCCAGATTCCGGCAAGAGATCGGGTGATTACAGTTTTACTAGGTTCCCAGCCTAGTTCAGATGCTACTTTCAATTACATGAAACAGTTCATCCAAATTGCTAAGGAAACTCAAGTTCCGACCCATCTGTTCCTTTTCTGTTCGGCCCATCGAGAGGGAGAAAAAAGCCTCTTTAAAAGAGTCGCCGAATATGTGGCGGAAGTGAAACATTACCCGGCCCATTTTTCGGTCATTCCTTTCTCTTTCCAAACGGATGAAGTGATCGCGCCTCTCTTTTTCCGCAGCGATATTACCTGCACCCGTTCAGGCGGGCAGACCGCAATGGAATTGATGTGCGTCAACCAGGGAGAGATTTGGATCCATTCGGAAGGGAAGAAGGGGACAAGGCTAAAAGAAGATCTCGCTCTCAAGGACCTTTTAAAGGGAATCCCTCCATGGGAGGCCGCTAACGCGCTCTATTTGCAAAGAGTCCGGGGTGCAAAGATCGTTACGACAGAGACGTTTACCCCTCACGCACGCCGTTTGATGCAATCAGATGCTCCACTAAAGCAATCCAATTATTCTGGCGAGCGCCCTCTTGAGTCAACGGCTTAATTGCCGCTGGGACAACTTGGACCGCTCTAGCAAAATCGTCGATATAGGGATCGATATTTTTTTTCGCTGTTTCTCTTTTCATCCCTTTGTTGACCCCTCTCATGAACCCTTTTTTCGCCTCTCCATCCTGAAATATCTTCGGCATGAGAGATTTCAAAAGGGGGTTGCCAAAAATGGTCGATAGAAATTTGAACGGATGGACATGGTCGATCTCTTTTTCAATAGCAAGGAGGCGGGGAAAAACGAGCAAATACATTTTATTGGATAAATTCTTTACGATATAGGCAATGCTTCTCTGGTCTGTTTTGGAACAGGGGAGCGCGGCGAAAAGATTGGGATGCCCTCCAGAGACGATTGGAACTTCATCAGGTTCTGGAACAACGGTCTCTTCAACGAGTCTGCCTACAGGAGCCCCTTGGACTGAAGTGACATGAAGCGTTTTTCTTTTTCGACTTGCTACATAGCCAACAGCCCCAATTGTCCCGAACCATTCAGCGGCCCCGATCCATTTCCAATCGTTTGGAGGCTGGGGCGTTTCCCATTTCGCTTCATCGTCGAAGAGATCTCCCTCGATCCTCATGGCGATTGCATGAGAAAGCGGACGAAGTTTTCCCAGTCGCGGGAGAGAAAATAGGGGCGGACATCATCTGCTGGGATATTCATTTCAATTGAAAAATCGTTGAGGTAATTGATCAACTTTCCTCTTTCAGCCTCTTTTTCTAAGCTGGGGGCGAGCCCATCCATGAACCCATTCCGTTTGAAATAATCATCGAACAAATCGAACATGCAGAACTTGAGCCGTGGGTTGGTAAAAATCGAGGTCAAGAATTTTAGGGGATGGACATGGTTGATTTGGGCGCCGAGCGCTTTGAGATGCCCCTGTTTTAAAAGAAGGCTGATTTTTCCATTCTCCGCCATGGTGGTGATGATCTCATATATATTGGCTTTATCTTGTTCAGTACAAACGAGATCTCCATAGGTAGTCTCTCCGCCTGTTGGGGGGACTTTGATGATCGATGCATGGCCGAATAGGGAAAAGAAGAAAAAGAAAACTACAAGCGCATATCTAGACATCCGAGCCTCATTCAGTAATCAATTTTTGCCTATAGATATATCTCAATGAAAAATTGAATGCGAGAAAATTCTATTGCAGAGTATCCTAGCTGCTATGCGAATTTTTTCCCTGATTTTTCTGTTTTCTCTCCTCTTTTTGCCTGTCGGCGCTAAGCGCCTTACGCAAGGGGTGCGCCTTGAGAAGATGAGGATCGATTTCCCTTTTCACCCTGAATGGGAAACAGGGCCCATCGACACTTCTATTTTGAACCAGACTTTTCGTTTTTTGGGAAAAGGGGCTCAATGTTATGTGTTTGTCTCTCAAGATGATCAATATGTCCTGAAGGTATACCGGTTTGACCAGTCGAGTCTCATCAAGCGGAAGAAAATCAATAAGAATGCGCTCCGTTTGATGGAGGCGAGCAAATTGGCCTTCGAGCTGGCAAAAGAGGAGACGGGATTGGTTTATCTCCATCTCAATTTGAGCGAGGGGATGCTGCCGACAATCCAATGCAAAGATCCGATCGGCAGGACGATTAAGATCCCACTTGACCGGGTCCGTTTTGCTCTTCAGAAAAAGGGGGAGCCTTTCCGCTTCGTCTTAAATGAAGCGCTCCAAAATCCAAGCGAGATGAAGGCACGTATCGACTCATTTCTTTCACTCTTGAGAAGCCGGACGGCGAAGGGGATTGGGAATTCAGATCCTAATCTGAGCCGGAATTTCGGCTTTTTAGGGGAGAAGGCGATCGAATTTGACTTTGGCAATTACTACCTAATGCAGCCTGGACAGCGCCCTAGAGAGATCCAAAGATATACCGAAAGGCTCCGCCGGTGGCTGAAAAAAGAGGCGCCTGAATGGGTGTCTTATCTAGACGAACAGACCCAAATTGCGAATAACTAACCATTGAAAAAACAGGTCGAGGCTTCGCCTCGAGCTCCACCAAAGGACTTTCGTCCTTATGGAATCCTGTATACTGAACGTGATTTAAAAGTTGGCAAAGGCATTGAGGCCACGACCAAAAAATAACGATATTAACGATGAGACCGTTGCATAACTCAGCTCGTACTTAAAATACTGAAAATTAAACACCGAGAACACCGAGAGACACCGAGGAAGAGTTGTTTTCTTGATCTCTCGGTGTGACTCGGTGATCTCGGTGTTAAATAATTAAGCGGTGGTAAACCAGTCGGCGGCGAGACGGGCGACAATCGCTAACTTACCAGGCTCTTCAAAGAGGTGGGAGGCGCCAGGAATGATTTCCATTTTTTTGGAACAGGTGAGCGCGGCGTAGGCTTTTTCATTCATCTGGATCACTTCTGAATCAAGGCCGCCGACAATGAGAAGCGTGGGCGCGGTCACTTTGGCAAGAGAGGGGGTCGGGACGAGATCGGGCCTTCCTCCTCGAGAGACGACTGCGTTGATTGAGTTCCCCTTTTCGGCTGCGGCCGTGAGAGCTGCGGCAGCTCCCGTGCTTGCTCCAAAATAGCTGATCGGCATCGAATGATGTTTAACAACCCAATCGGTGACGGCGATCAATCTTTTAGCGAGAAACGGGATGTCAAATCGAAGTTTCGATGTCCGTGCATCGATCGCCTCTTCCTGGAGAGTGAGAAGATCGAAGAGGAGCGTTGCACACCCTTTTTTTTGCAGCTCTTTTGCGACAAATTGATTGCGAGAGCTATGGCGGCCGCTTCCGCTCCCATGGGCGAAAAGGACAATCCCTTTGGACTTTATTGGGATTTCGAGTTCGCCGAATAGGGGATGGGAGCCAATTTGAATTTGGATTTCCATAAGCCCGCTAGGAGATGACCCGGTCAATGGATTTAGGGGTGATAATTCCAGTCAGAAAGACGGGAAAAAATATAGCAAATAACAAAGTGTGTTGGATCGAATCGATCATTCGCTCGTTCCATTTGCGGCTAGTATAACAGCAGCAAAAGGCGATCATGGTTGAAAAGACCAACTGGACAGCCCCTTTAATCGATTCGATCAGCGATCCGAAACTAAGAGCCGCGTAGGTAGATCGAGCGGTGACCCTATCGCTCTGCTTTAGTGGAGGGCCATTCAAGCGAATAACTGCTGCCATAAGAAGAATTATACTTTTACTTGTTTAAAAGGGCAATGACCTCTCGATCTTCTGTTTGGGGAAAATCGTCATAAAATTGGCCAACCGCATAAAAAGAAGCGGGCTGATGGAGACATATGACTTCATCTACTTCCCCTTTTAACATTGCGATTGTATCTGGGGGGCCTACCGGTACTGCGGCAATGAGTTTTTTCGCCCCCTGTTTTTTGAGGTAGAGGATAGAAACCCGCATGGTAGAACCGGTGGCAATCCCGTCATCTACGATGATTAGTGTTTGGTTTTTAAAATTTTGTGTTTTTTTGTCTTTCCGATAAAGAGATAGCCTCCGCTCTGCTTCCCACTGCTCATTCCGAGTTTCTTTTTCTATATAAGAAGAAGAGACCTGAAGATGCTCGATGATAGCCTGGTCGAGGACTCTTTCATTCCCAGCGATGGCGCCGATCGCAAGTTCGGGGTTTTGAGGTGCGCCGAGTTTTCTTGGTATGATCACGTCGAGGGGGAGCTTTAAAGTGTCGGCCACGATAGAGGCGACGATGACCCCGCCTCGAGGAAGTCCTAGGACAATAGTATGAGGCGCCGATTTGTATTGGAAAAGGGCTTTAGCTAAAAGCTCTCCTGCCTCTTTCCGGTTTTTAAAAAGCATATATACCCAAATAACCTCAAAACTTGGTTTCTGACTACGCCTTACCCCAAAGACGATGCGTCTTCGGGGACCCATAAGGCGGCGTCGGTCAGCCACTGCTTTTGAGACCCACCTGCACCCCACCCCAACGATGATGCATCGTTGAGGACCCCGGC
>CAYZHU010000110.1:0-5906 GCA_964477585.1 uncultured bacterium | reverse complement strand
CCGAAATTAGAAAAGGAGGAAGCTCTTGAAGAACAGGCAAGGCTTGCCGTCATCCGAAAGAAAATGAATCCTGAGGAAGAGGCAATCCTAGCAAAGGAAAATGAAAAGCTCGCCGCTTATCAAGAAGCGGTCGAAAACCAATCGCTCGACTGCCTGCCCAAAGTGACTCTCCACGATGTCTCTCCTAATCCGAAAGAATTTCCTTTGACTCATCGGTCTCTCGACCATCTCCAGCTCTATCACCACAATTGCTTCACCAATCAGATCCTGTATGCCGATCTCAACTTTGATCTTCCTCATATCTCTGCAAATGATCTTTCTCTCCTCTCCTTGTTTGCTAAATTGCTTCCTGAAGTAGGATCCGGAGGGAGAAATTACCAAGAGAATTTGGCCTTTCAACAAGCCTATATCGGCGGATTCGACGCCTCTGCCTCTCTCCATGTGACACAAGATCCGAATGTGTGCAGGCCTACTTTTTCTTTGCGGGGAAAAGCGCTCTACAGAAATAGCGGGAAGCTCTTCGATCTCTTTGCCGATACAATCGAAAGCGCCGATTTTACCGATGTGGAAAGGATCCAGGAATGGCTCCAGCAACATGCGACCGAATTGCAAAACGATTTCGCAAAAAATGCCCTCAACTATGCCATCCAAACTTCCTTGACCTCTTTTTCGGCCCCCTCTTTCATTTTTAACCAACTCCACGGCCTTCCCTACTACCAATCTGTGATGAATTGGACTAAACATTTCGATTCTTCCTTCATCCAGGAACTCCAGAGGATGCAGGAACTTCTATTGGGATCTAAAAACCCCTCTCTTGTCCTCAGTTGCGATGCTTCGGAAATGGAACGGCTTCCCCTATCGAAATTTGAGAAGAGGCTAAAAAGCCGCTCCTTTACTCCTTGGAAAGGGGACTATTCCTTGCCGAAAATCGAGCCTCACGCCCGGCTCATTCCCGCTCCGGTTGCCTTTACCTCTTCGGGGTTCAGGACGATCTCCTATCGCGATGATGCTTCCGCCTGCCTTCTCGTCGCCTCCGAACTGTTAGAAAACTTGAGTCTCCATAAAGAAGTTCGGGAAAAAGGAGGAGCTTACGGGACAGGAGCCACCTATTCTCCGAGCACTGGAAATTTTTATTTTTATTCTTACCGAGATCCCCAATTGGGAAGAACGATCGGGGCGTTTCAAAAATCGATCGAAAAAATCAGCGCCGGTAGTTTCAATGCGCGGGAACTTGAAGAGGCAAAATTGGGTGTGATCCAAGCGCACGACGCCCCCGTTCCTCCTGGGTCGCGAGCCATGGTCGCCTATTCTTGGGAACGGGCAGAACGTAACCTCGAACTCAGGAAAGCCTATCGAAAAAAGATCTTAACCGCAACGAAGAGCGAAGTGGCCGATGCAGTGAAACAGTTTATTCTCCCCCATTCCCGAATCCTCGTTTCTTTTCTCGGCAAAGAGCTCTATGAGAAAGAAAAGAAAAAATTAAAGTTTTCTCTCCCCATACTCTCTATCGATAATACCGCTCGTGATTGAAAAATCGGTTCTGGCGGCGTCGGGCAGCCACTGCCTTTGAGACCCATCTGCATCGCTAAACTTTCTAAGTTTAGCTGCTTCGATGCCGGCTTCGCCTGGCTCAAATTCAGGGCGCCTCCTGGCCATAATCCGATTTTTGAATCTCTCTCGGTATAAAATAAGAAATCTGCTATAGTACCTCTAAGAGACTGAAACTATATCCGTTAACAGTCTCCAATTTGTGGAGGTATGTTTATGAAACTTTGTATCCAGTTGATTGGAGTTTTGACCCTCGCTGCCTCTGGTTTTTCCGCAGACGTTCGGATGAACAACAAGCCCATGAGCGGCGCAACGCTCCTAGAACAAACATCTCAAGCTTTTACCCAAATTGCCGACCATGCGATGCCGGCGACTGTTTTCATCAAATGCCAAACTACAGTGCCTCAACAAGAAAATTTGAATCCCTTCGATATGTTCGGCGACGACCTCTTTAGAAGATTTTTTGGACAGCAGCAAAATCCGTTTAACCAAAATCCATTCCAGCAGCCGCAACAGCAGCCGCAGCTCACTGGGGGATCTGGCTTCTTGATGAGCTCCGATGGGTATATCGTTACCAATAACCATGTGATCAAAGACGCCTCCCAAATCACTGTCATCTTGAGCGATGGCCGAGAATATCCAGCTACTGTCAAAGGCTCAGACCCTAGGACCGATCTCGCCGTTGTGAAAATCGATGAAAAAGGACTCCCCTATTTGACTTTCGGCGACTCAGACATCCTAAAAATTGGCGAATGGGTCGTTGCAATCGGGAATCCCTTCGGGTTGGAAGCGACCCTTACGGTCGGCGTTGTGAGCGCAAAGGGAAGACAAGATCTCGGAATCGCCTCCTATGAAGATTTCATCCAGACAGACGCTGCGATCAACCCGGGCAATTCCGGAGGCCCTCTCCTCAATTTGCAGGGAGAAGCAATCGGAGTCAATACAGCTATCCTCAGCAGAAGCGGCGGCTATATGGGGATCGGCCTCTCCATCCCGAGCAAAATGGCGAAGCATGTGATCGACCAAATCGTCCATAGCGGCGTTGTAAAACGGGCCTATCTCGGCATCATCTTGCAGCCTGTCGATAAAGAGCTGTGCGATGCGCTCGGATTAGAAAAACAAGAAGGGGTATTGATCTCCGACGTTGTGAAAGATTCCCCTGCATCCAAAGCGGGGATTTTGCCGGGCGATATCATCACTCAATACAACGATAAACCGGTGAAGAACGTTACCAAATTCCGCAATGATATTGGCATGATGAACCCCGATAGTCCCCTCAAACTCAGGATCATCCGGAAAAATAAGCCGATGACCCTGACCGTAGCGCTCGGCTCGCAAAAAGAGGGAGAGGTGATCTCTGCCGAAGTGATCCAAAAAATTGGGATCGAACTGGAAAATCTCACTCCCGAATTGGCAAATAAGCTGGGGATTTCTAGCGATATTTCAGGCGTAGTGATCGCGAAAGTAAAACCGAGCTCGCCGGCGGCCAATGCGGGCCTCCGCCCAGGGTTTCTCATTACAGGCGTCGCTGTGAACTGGAATGATCAAAAGCCCGTGCGCAATACAACCGAGTTAGATCAAGCGGTGCAAGAGATTGGAGATAAGAAGCACATCATCTTGATCGTCCGGCACCAGAACTTTCAACGCTACTACACGATCAAGCTCGGTTAAAGAAGCACGAGAACAAGGAAGAGAGCCAATCCCAGAATCTGAACAGGCAGTTTTTTTTAACTTTCTCAATGGGAGCAGGAGCAGCCTGTACCGGTTCTGGTTTTTTGGCTTTTGCCGCATCTCTATCTAGGATTGCTTCGCATCTCAAAATCTCTATGAAGATATCGGTGCCTAGTTCTATAAATGGCACATCCATTAACTCTAATATTTTATAAGCCTGTTCCAACCTTTTATGAAGGCGCTGGAGTTCCTGCAATTCTCTCAACCCCTCCCGAGCCTTCGGATTCTGTTGATAGAGCCCACTTCTTACTTCTTCAAAACGTCTTTTGATGTCTTTATGCTGTTCGATTAGCCTTGCCGCTTCGATCAGAGAGACCCCTTTTTCTATAACAGGATCCCCTTCTGCGACCAAACAATCGACCCCAAGAGCCTCTATCATCAACGAACGCAGTTCTCCTTTATCTGTGATTTTTATTTGCATCTTCTGAAGTTGTTCATAAAAAGGGCTCCTTACATCCACGTCTTGTTTTATCAGTTTTCCTATCAATCCAATTTCATGATGCAGCGTGGTAATTTCCCCTTCTTGGAGATCGCAAAATAATTTCCCTGCTTGATAATACAAATTTGACCTAAGCGTTTGTCTAAATCTTGCAAGATCACTGATAAATTTTTGAAAAATTAAAGTTGTCTTTTGGATCTGATATCTTAAAGCGTACTTATGAACTGTTTTCTGGAGCCGTTGCTCTTGGCCCTCGTTGAGCTTACCTTCTGCTCTCCATCTCCCAATTTCCTTAAATAATTGATTTACAGTCCGTTCAACATGGACTCTGTCAAATTCAAATTTTTCTTTTACAATTTTTTTCAATTGCGAGACAGGTCTATGGATAATACCAGAGCGAATATTAGTTCCTAAAAATACCAAACTAGCAGACATAATTACGTTTATTATTTAATAGTTCTATCTATTATACCGATATTATTATAATAAATAAACTAAACAGATTCCTGTACATAAATCTTGATAATTTTGAATCAATCCTTTAAAATATGTACATGACCACTTCAACAAACCCAATTCCTATCCAGGCGCCAGCTCCTTCTCTGGTTTTACCTGAAATATCACCTCCTGCCTTGCCTATAAGGAGGGCTCCGTATATAACAGCTCAGACCCATAGGACTGGTCAATTGCTTCTTGACTTGGCAATTGGCAGATCTGAAGAACAGAAGGAAAATTCTCCTAATCCCAGTACTAGCGCCCCTTCTGATTTTTCGGCTAAACCGCTTC
Organism: uncultured bacterium; assembly: GCA_964477585.1. Lineage (GTDB taxonomy): Bacteria > Chlamydiota > Chlamydiia > Chlamydiales > SM23-39 > CAYZHU01. The sequence continues at coordinate 1,402 of CAYZHU010000110.1, read as the reverse complement.
AAGGAATGTATACCGAAGAAGAGATCCAAAAATTTAAAGCTATTTATGAACGAGATCTCGCTCAAATAAAAGCGCTTGCAAAACCTCCCCTCCCCGCTTCACCTGATTCCCCTGAAAGCTCCTGTAATCTTCTCTAAAGCTTTCTTCAGTTTAAGACTTATTTTTTTCATCAGCGCAGGGCCGCGAAGCGCGGTAGCAGAGGCGCAGAGAGAAAATGAAAATTTTCTGGCACGCGATTTTTAAGAAATTGTGCGGAACTGCCGAAGGCAGCAAGAACTGGGTTTGCAAAGGGCGCGCCCTTTGCCGAGGTACGGAGCGGAGCTCTGTTTCTCGATGTATTCTCTTTCCTCTGTGCTGTCTCTCTATCTCTCTTCTCTGCGGTTTTGCCGCCGATTTCGAAGAAATCGTGCGGAACGGAGCCTCGGTTCGGTATCGGTATCGCGCGGGTTTTCTGTCTACTTCCTAATGCGGCCGCTTGAGGTGGTGCTCCCGGAGGAGAAGCCAGACGAAGAGCATGAAGGCCGAGAGGATAAAGAAAGAAGCTGGAAGCAGCATATTGAGCTCTGGTGAAAAAGCGGAAATAAAGAGAACCGCGAATGTGGCAAGTCCCAGATTGATGAATTGCATCACTGCAGAAGCATTCGATTTATCATGCGCCTCTGAGAGCGCTTTTGATGAGGCGAAACTCCACGACACTCCATTTCCAACCTGGATCATGAACATCGTGAAAAAGAGGCTGACTGGATGGACCCACTGATTGGCAAACGCGATCATCATCGCCAAAGTTCCCACTAAGACGAGCAGAATGCCGGAGACCATCGCCGCCCGAGGGGACGTATGCCCAGCCATCCTTCCCGCCAAATAAAATCCGAAAACAAGTCCCAATGCTGGAACTAAGCTCCAAAAGCCAAATTCTTTCGGCGTAAGCCCGATGATTTCGATCCCGATGTAGGGAGAAAGCGTCGCAAAAATATAGATCGTGCAGGCAGAAAGCCCCATCAAAACCGCATGATAGACTGTAAATGGGTCCTTGAATTGATGGGCATATCCTTTGGAGATCTTATCGATCTGGAGCGCATCCTTGTCCAATTCATGCGCTGTCTCGGGCAAAATCAAACAAAGAAGGGCAAGCAGCAGCGAATAGAAAATGAGAAAGGTAAAGCAAATCTGCCACGACCAGATGGTTAGAAGAAACCCGCCGATTGCAATCGCTATGCCAGGCATAGCCCCAGCCGCTAACATCAGGATCGAGATCGCCTGGGTCGCTTTCGCCCCTACATGTGTATCTCCAGTCATCGTAAATGCGATCTTCAGTCCCGCTGCAGCTCCGAGCGCTTGGATGAACCGGCCCAAGCAAAGCATAGAAAACGAGTTTGCGGCAGAGCAGAGATAGGTTCCGATC
>CAYZHU010000109.1:0-5918 GCA_964477585.1 uncultured bacterium | reverse complement strand
TCTTCCTCCCATCGACATTGTTTTGATCAGCCACAACCACTACGACCATCTCGATTCTAAAACAGTCAAGATGCTCCGTTATTTCCATCCCCAAATCGAATGGATTGTTCCGGAAAATTTAAGTCCTTGGTTTTTAAGAAAAGGGTTTGAGAAGGTAATTGAGCTACCTTGGTGGAAAACCCACCATTCGGAAAAGTATACAGTCACGGCGGTTCCGGCGCAGCATTTTTCGGGCAGGACCCTTTGGGATCAAAATAAGACCCATTGGAATGGGTATGTGTTAGAAACAACGAATCCTCGCAAACGATTCTATTTTGTCGGCGATACAGGCTATAACCCCCATGATTTTCGGGCGATAGGGGAGCGTTGGTCCCACATGGATTTAAGCCTAATCCCGATCGGCACCTACGTCCCTCACAAATTCATGAGAACCGTCCACATCGGACCCAAAGAGGCGGTCCAAATCCACCGAGATGTGAAGTCGCGCCTCAGTTTTGGGATGCATTGGAAGACCTTCAAACTCTCCGATGAGCCGCTTCTTCGCCCTCCCTACGATCTTTATTTGGAAATGGAGGCGCAAAAACTCTCTCACCACACCTTCCTTCCCCTCGACATCGGCGTCTACGCCAATTGGTGAGCCAGAAGTAGTGCGCTGACCTTAATTCGTGAACGTTTGCGTTTCCACCCCAACGATGATGAATCGTTGAGGACCCCGGTTGCGTCGCCGTGACCGATGCATTATAATGCCAAGATGAACTATTGGAAGCTAAAGCGCTGGCTAGTAAAGAATCAAGTTGAGACGATTAGACGGTTCTATAGGAATTGGCGGTTTGCTCTCATCGATCTATTGCTCGGGTTCTTTTCTCTCTTTTCCAATCCGTACCGGACCTGCCGAAAATTCCTTCAAAGAAGGGGAGAGAAGGAGATCTATGCCTACGGGGAAACGCCGCTCGCAACCCTGGAAAAAATTGCAGTCGAATGCGCCCTTCGGCCTCAAGACCACTTTGTTGAACTCGGATCGGGCCGAGGAAAGAGTTGTTTCTGGGTTTCCCAATTCATCGGCTGCAGGGTGACGGGGATCGAATGGGTTCCATCGTTCATCCGCCTCTCCCGTTTTATAAAAGCATTATTTCAGATCGATAGGCTGAGCTTTCAACTGGCCGACTTTAAGCGGGCTGATCTCTCCCAGGCCACCTTCGTCTATCTCTATGGGACTTGTTTAAGCGAAGAACAGATCCGGACTGTAGCTCAATCTATGGAAAAACTTCCAAACAATGGAAAAATCGTGTCTATTAGCTTTCCCCTAGAAAGCCGCTATTTGAAACTTCAAAAGAGTTTCCCCGTAGCCTTTCCTTGGGGAGAAACGGTAGCGTATCTATCAACAGCAACAAAAAATCTGCTTAATAAGACGTAAAACGCTAGACTTTCGGCTCTCTTCCACTATTTCAGTTGAGTCTGTTGATCGAACAATAAGAATAACTCGGCGCCCTTGAGCAAGATCTGATTGAAGATCTCCATTGCGCTGAGGAAATACGATGCCTGTAAAGATTCTTTTTATCGAAACTAATAAGTCCTGCCAAAATCCATAGGGAGAAATGCGAATCATCTTCGCAGGTCCTGCGGGGGATAAAGTATCAAAAACCCGAACATGCCCCTTAAAATTATTTATATTGGCCGCCACAACCCCAGCTAAAGCAGAGTTGCTTATCTGCGGGTTTGAGCGCAGTAAAGATTGAATATCCATGCCATCCTAGTAATTGCGACGAAAGTTATATCTGATGAGTAACAATTTTCATAGCAAATTAATTTTCATTATTCCATCATCTTCCTCTATGAAATACTGCGAAGCGATTTATGAAACGAGGCGTTGGAAGACGCGCGAGGTGAGAGTAGGCAACATTGGGGTGGGCGGGGAGAACCCGATCCGGATCCAGTCGATGACCACCTCGAACACCCGCGACGTGGAGGCAACCGTTGAGCAGATTGTCAAATTAGCTGATGCGGGATGCGAGATCGCCCGAGTGACGGTCCAAGGAAAGAAAGAAGCAGAGGCTTGCGAAGGGATTAAAAACGGTTTATTGAAGCGGGGGATTACGATCCCTCTGGTCGCCGACATCCATTTTTATCCGCCAGCCGCCATTCTGGCAGCTGAATTTGCCGACAAAGTGAGAGTCAATCCTGGCAATTTTGTCGATAAAAGAGCGTCGTTCAAAGTGATTGAATATACGGACGCATCCTATGCGATCGAGCTCCAGAAGATCGAAGAGGTGTTTGCCCCCCTAGTGGAGAAATGCAGACGGCTCAAAAAAGCGATTCGTATCGGGACCAATCATGGGTCTCTTTCCGACCGGATCATGAACCGGTATGGCGATAGCCCTGCCGGCATGGTCGAATCGGCTCTCGAATTTGCCAGGGTTTGCCGGAAATACGATTTTCACGACATCATTTTTTCGATGAAAGCGAGCAATCCAGTCGTGATGATCGAGGCCTATCGCCGCCTTGTCGCGGAGATGATGAAACTTAAGTGGGATTACCCGCTTCATCTGGGGGTCACCGAAGCAGGAGAAGGGGAGGATGGCAGGATCAAATCTGCAATGGGGATTGGGGCGCTTCTTCTCGATGGGATAGGCGATACGATCCGGGTCTCTTTGACAGAGGATCCCTGGTCGGAAATCGGGCCCTGCAAGCAGCTTGTCCGCTGTTTCGAGAGCCATTTGGGAAAGGGGATTGAATCATTTGAAGAGAGGCATCGGGACTTTTCAAATATTGTCAGAAGAGAAGTATACCGAGACCCACCTCTTCACAAAGATGGGACTGTTGTGATCCAACTGCAGCCAAGAGAGCTATTTAATCCTACATTATTTGAAGAGCTCGGAGTGGGCCAGCCGTTCGAAAAGGGCGATGCGATCTGGATGGAAAAAGTCCCAACCGATCGAGAATCGGTAGAGAAATTAAATCAATTGCGAGAAGCAGGAATTCCTCTCATCGATCCGAAGTTAATTTTCCAGCCCAAATGCTCTCCTATCCATGAGACGCGGAAAATTTTCGATGAGAAGAGAGATGCGCCTCTGATTCTCGCTTTTTCTTATGATTGCCCAAAAGAGGATTTGCCGATTTATGCCGGTTCTGAATTTGGTTCCGTTCTCTGCGATGGATTAGGGGATGGGATTTGCATTCTAGGCGACTATCCGATCGAACTAAAACGGAAGCTCAGCTTTCAGATTCTTCAATCGGCCCGGATGAGGACATTCAAGACCGAATTCATCTCTTGTCCCGGCTGTGGAAGGACTCTCTTTGAACTACAAGAAGTATCGCGCCGGATCCGGGAAAAAACGGGCCATTTGCCAGGCGTAAAAATCGCGATCATGGGATGTATCGTAAATGGTCCAGGCGAAATGGCCGATGCCGATTTTGGCTACGTGGGATCAAAACCTGGCAAAATTGATCTTTATGTAGGGAAAAATTGCGTAGAAAGGGACATTGCATTTGACGACGCTGATCATAAACTAATTTCCTTAATTAAATCCCACGGCAAGTGGGTAGACTGAAATCGGAGAAAAATATGATTCCTTTATGTTCTGTTGGACAAGCACTTTCTTTGACGGGCTGGAGCCTTACAAGTGCTCATATTGCTCCTATGGCCGTATGGGCTTATATACAGCCAAAGAATGGACAAATGCCTATACGGTTTAAAGAATCTAGATTTTGTAAATGGGTTGATCCTAGAGATGTTCCTTTCGTTTACATGGGGATTACTGGTTTGGCTTCTCTGGCTATAGCTGGATTGGGGCGTTTGCTGATGAGCAGTCAAGCGCAGTGCACTCTAGCAGAATATTTTAACTAAGTGTAGAATAGATGGAACTTGTGTGATCGAAAAGCACGATAGCTCGGTTCGGTCTCGGTAACGGGCCCGGTCTCGGTCACGCACGGAAGAGTAATGATGAAACCGAAATATGATCCTCGAGCCATTGAAAAGAAATGGCAAAAGATTTGGAAAGAAAAGAAAGTTTTTAAGGCGGAGATCGATCGCTCCAAGCCGAAGTACTATGTACTCGACATGTTCCCTTATCCTTCCGGGGCGGGGCTGCATGTAGGACATGTAACAGGCTATACAGGGACCGATATCATCGCCCGTTTTAAGAGACAAAAGGGATTCAACGTCCTCCATCCAATGGGATGGGACAGCTTCGGCTTGCCCGCAGAGCAATTTGCCATCCGGACCGGCACACATCCAGCCATCACGACAAAGACCAACATCGATACTTACCGAAGACAGCTCGAATCGCTCGGCTTCAGCTACGATTGGGACCGAGAACTCGCCACATCTGACCCAAAATATTACAAGTGGACTCAATGGATCTTCACAAAACTCTTCGAGAAAGGGCTCGCTTATGAAGCGGAGATCAATGTCAATTATTGCCCCGCCTTAGGAACCGTTTTAGCCAATGAAGAGGTGGAAAACGGAAAATCAAAGGAAGGGGGATATCCAGTCGAAAGAAGGCCTTTGAAACAATGGATTTTGAGGATCACCGCCTATGCCGATCGGCTTCTGGCTGACCTCGATCTTCTCGATTGGCCTGACCATTTGAAAAAGCTCCAATCAAACTGGATTGGGAGAAGCGTTGGAACTACAGTGACCTTTGTAGAGGAATGCACCCACGAGCCGATCCTGATTTTCACCACATGCCCGGATACGCTCTTTGGCGTCACATTTCTAGTGCTTGCTCCCGAGCATCCTCTCATCGACCAGATTACCACCCCGACACAACGGGAAGAAGTAGAAGAATACCGGAAACAGGCTGCTCAAAAAAGCGATCTAGAGAGAACCGATCTGGCAAAAGAAAAGACAGGCGTTTGGACAGGGACCTACGCGATCCATCCGATAACCGGAGAAAAAATTCCGATCTGGATCGCCGATTATGTACTAGCTGGATATGGGACCGGCGCAGTAATGGGCGTTCCCGCTCACGATGAGAGAGACTTTGAGTTTGCCGATTTGATGAAATTAACTGTAAAGCCAGTCTACGATCCCGATCTTTCACTTCTAGATCCAGATAGTCCGATCCGGCCTGAGGAAGTGAGAGAGAGAGTTTTGGCAGGCACCCTTTGCTGGCCGAAAGATGGGACTATGATCCATAGCCAGATCGAAGGCTTTTCGATGAATGGCCTCCGGATGGCAGCCGCTAAAGAGAAAGCAGCTGAATGGCTGGAGAAACATTCGAAAGGGAAAAGGACCGTCCATTATAAGCTGCGCGATTGGCTCTTTTCTCGGCAGCGATATTGGGGCGAGCCGATGCCGATCCTCCATTTCGAAGATGGGACGATGCGCACCCTCGAACTCGATGAACTTCCCCTTGTCCCTCCCTCATTAGATGACTATAAGCCAGCCGGCACAGGGCAAAGCCCTCTTGCCAAAGTGAGGAATTGGGTCGAGATCACCGATCCGAAAACCGGGAAAAAAGCCCTCCGTGAAACCAATACCATGCCCCAGTGGGCAGGGTCCTGTTGGTATTATCTCCGCTTCTGCGATCCCCACAATTCGAAAGAAGCTTGGAGCCAAGCTGTGGAAAAATATTGGATGCCTGTCGATCTCTACGTCGGTGGGGTTGAACACGCGGTCCTCCATCTACTCTACGCCAGGTTTTGGCACAAAGTCCTCTTCGATTTGGGCTTTGTCCATACTTCCGAACCGTTCATGACCCTTCGCAACCAGGGACTTTTGACAGCCCGTTCTTACAAGTTAGCTGAAGGCGGATATCTCCATCCCGACGATGTAGTGGAAAAAGAAGGGCGCTATTTCTCTAGAAAGACAGGGGAGGAAGTCTCCTCCCAGATGGAGAAAATGTCCAAGTCGAAACTCAACGGCGTATCTCCCGATGAGATCATCGAAGAATTTGGCGCCGATGCGCTCCGCCTCT
>CAYZHU010000108.1:0-6001 GCA_964477585.1 uncultured bacterium | reverse complement strand
AAGTATATCGAAGCCTTCCGCCAATTAGCGAAAGAGGGGAACACGATTCTCCTTCCGTCTAATCTGCAAAATCCGGGCTCGATGGTTGTCGAGGCGATGGCGATCTACGAATCGATCAAGCGCAAGCCCATGCCCTACCCCCTCCCCGTAGAAAAATAAATCGATCTACACGGATAGACAGAGGGTGCGGCATAACACCTTCTTGAAGGAAGGCTAAAATAATTAACCAATTTACACGGATGAACAGGATAGACGGATGAACGGATGAGATTTTCTTTTTTTCTATCCGTGTCTATCCGTTAATCCTGTTCATCCGTGTTCCTTGGCTTGGGTCAATAGCGCAAAGGTTTTCTGTTTTCCATCCGTGTTCCTTGTTTTGGTAGTATCGTCGCTGCCACTTTTCCGAAATGAGTCTTTCCTTTAATCTTATTTGCTTATGTTTTTTTTGATTTTGTTCTTCTGCGGCTCTCTGTGCAGCGCTGAGCAGACGCTTTGTCTGAATATGATCGTCAAAAATGAGGCGGGCATCATCTGCAGATGCTTAGACTCGGTCAAAGAATGGATCGATTACTGGGTCATCGTCGATACGGGCTCGAGCGATGGTACGCAAGAAATTGTTCGCGAACACATGAAAGATGTGCCAGGCGAGCTGCATGAAAGGGCTTGGAAAAACTGGGGCGAAACAAGAAGCGAAGCGTTCGATCTCGCAAAGGGAAAAGGGGACTATATCCTCTTCATGGACGCCGATGACATCCTGGAATTTGAGCCAGATTTCGAGATGCCAGATCTAGATGCCGATCAGTATAACATGTGGCGCGGAACGGCCGGCTTTTCCTATCTGAAGCCGCAGGTGGTCAAGGGAGATCTGCCCTGGAAATGGATCGGCGTCACACACGAGTATCTAGACTGCGGCAAGCCCCATTCTACCGAGCTGCTGGAAGGGATCCATTATACATCCATCGATGACGGCGCAACCAGGCACGATCCAGAAAAGTACTGGAAGAATGTGCGGCTTCTTGAAGAGGGCCTGAAGAAAGAGCCGAAAAATGATCGCTACGCATTCTACCTGGCGGAGAGCTATCGGGATGCAGGGGAGAAAGCCAAGGCACTTGAATGGTACCAGAAGCGGATCAATATGGGTGGCTGGGCTGAAGAGATCTTTTGTTCCAAATTGCAGATCGGCCACATGTTGAAAGCCTTGGGACTGTCGGATGCGATCGTGACGGAGGCCTACAAGCAAGCCTATCTGTATCGTCCTCATCGGGTGGAAGGGACGTACTACCTGGCGGAAATGTATAGTGAGCAGGGCGATTATAAGAAGGCCTATGAGCTGCTCAAAGTGCGAAATTGGATTTCAGCGCCCAGCGAAAAAGATGCCCTTTTCAATGAAACCTGGATCGAAACGTATGGGCTTTCGTTCTTGTGTTCGATTTGCGCTTACTATGTGGGTGAGTATGAGGAATCATTACAGCTTTGCAAACAGTTAGCAGAAATGGATGGGGTGCCTGAAAGCTGGCGCGAGCAGGCGAAAGCGAATAGCAAGTTCTCTTTAGAGAAGCTTGCCTCCGAAAGTCATTGAGAGTTTTTCTAAAAAAATATATAAGTTTTGGCGCATGAAGAAGCTCATCCTATTGTTTATCTGTTTTGCGGGACTTTTGCAGGCAGAAAAGAAGCACACGCTATCCATTTGCGCCTTGTTCAAAAATGAATCGCCCTATTTAAAGGAATGGATCGAGTATCATAAGTTGATCGGCGTCGACCATTTCTATTTATACAACAATGGGAGCTGGGATGGATTTAAGAAGGCGCTACAGCCGTACATCAAGGCCAAACTGGTGACGTTGATTCAATGGCCCGATTTTACTGGCCCTCTGATGAATAACGATGATATTTGGGCCCTTTCCACGCAGGTTGCAGCCTATGAAAATGCCGCTAAATGGAAAGCGGTGAAAGAGACGAAATGGCTTCTATTTTTGGAGGTCGACGAGTTTCTTGTCCCTTGCCAAGAGGGGAAGATCACGGACCTCTTGAAAAAATACGACTCCTATCCGGGAGTGATTTTAGCCAGCGAACATTACAACGCTTCGGCTCGGGGAGTTTTGCCTCCGAGGAGATTGGTGATTGAGACAACCGAGATCACAGCGGCTCCTAAGCCTATTTTGCAAAGATCTGTAGAAAAAACGATTTTTAAGCCCGATCTTTGCACTTCCATTTCTTGGCCCCCTTACCGTTGCCGCTTTAAAGGGGAGAAAGAGGCGTTCAAGGTGGATAAAAAGGTGATGCGGGTGAACCGGTATGAAAACCGGATGGCGTTCCAACGAGTGGATCAGGTGAAAAAGAAGCTCACTTTGGAAAAAGGGGCCGTCACGGAAGCAGAGATGGAAACATTGCTCAAGCAGGGCTATGAGATTGAGGATCGGGAAGCGCCTATCAGCAGATTCATCCCCGATCTCTATCGCAAAATGTCTTTTCAGTAGAATTTCAAGGCTTTTCTAAGCATAGCAAGGGACACGGATGAACAGGATTAACGGATAGACACGGATAGAAAAAAGAAAATCTCATCCTGTTCATCCGTCTATCCTGTCCATCCGTGTAAATTGGTTAATTATTTTAGCCTTCCTTCAAGAAGGGGTTATGCCCCGCCCCCCTATCTATCCTGTCCATTTCATCCCCGATCTCTATCGCAAAATGTCTTTTCAGTAGAATTTCAAGGCTTTTCTAAGCATAGCAAGGGACACGGATGAACAGGATTAACGGATAGACACGGATAGAAAAAAGAAAATCTCATCCTGTTCATCCGTCTATCCTGTCCATCCGTGTAAATTGGTTAATTATTTTAGCCTTCCTTCAAGAAGGGATTATGCCCCGCCCCTCTATCTATCCTGTCCATCCATGTTGTTTTTTTTTGACAACATTTTTTTTTATTGCTAGGTTCGTGTTAGTGTGAATGGGAGTTCGCTATGCGTTCCGTTGTTTTCAGTTTATTAGCTTCTGCAGCACTTTGGGCTGCCGGAGATCCTGTCAAAGAGTTTACCCAAGACCTGTCTAAAGAAAATCAGGTCCTCTTGAATGATTTTTTTGCAGCCATCACCGATTCGTCTGCAGGCTACGTGCTCCATGGCGATAAGCCAATGAGTATCGAAACCTACGACATTTCGTCGCTGCGCATGATCATCAATCCAAATCCCCGCATAATTGCCATTATGAAAGGGAAAGAGCTGTGGAAAGATCTAAAGGTTTTCAACAATAAAGAATACCTGCTGACCACGCTGGAAAAAGAGGGCAAATGCCACGTTGTGTGCATCAACAGAAAAGCTTTTTTACAAACGGTTAAAGACAACTTGACTCTGTTCAGATACGTGTTGGGGCCTGCCCTGACTCCTGAAGGGCTGCTCAATGAGCTCTCAACAGCAGAGGATCACTTTTACGATGTGTTGAAGAACAACAAAGTGCTGACCGAAATTCTGCTGGGCCATGGCAAGCAAAATGCTCTCGTTCACGCCAGACTTGTCGAAATCACCGACCCAACGATCTTGGGAGCCAATGAAGAATTTCCCCTCATTTCGAAAAAACTCTCCCGCGCTTGGGCAGCCTCTTCTGAAAAGTATCAGAAAGGGCCTTCTTTCGGCTTCAGCTCAGTGATGGATGAAGAATTCGCTCTCAAACGGCTATCGGTGGATTCAGGCAAGTTGAAATCATTCAGCTCGCTCGACATCCCCCAATTTGTTTGCGAACCCGATTCTGAAGAGACAAAGAGTTTGCTCAATGGCTATGAACAAAATCGGACTAAAATCGTGAAAGCGCTCAGCGCAAAAACGTTTTTTGAAGATTCACTGAGAAAATTCTTCACCACGAATATGCAAACGGTCGAACTCCCCTCTGTTCCGAAACAAAAGGAGCTCTATCTTCCTTCTAGCAAAGAAGATACGATTCGGATGCTAGTGCAGGTGATTCAGAAAGGAATTGCGAACGAACCTTACAGCAATAAGAAATTCCAAACTGCGTTTTTGCAAGGGGTTACTGCAAGGGAAAAAGGGAAACAGATGCCTGTTCCTTTCCAAATGAAGCGGACAAACGACCTGAAAGAGGTCCAAAGAGAAATTGAAGCGTGCAAAAATTTAGAAAAAGCAAACGCCTATTTCTCTCGTCTTTCCTCACGGGAAGATCTCGTGGCATTGATCCCGAATGAAATGTTCTACAAAGTGATCAAGTCTGGCAAAGGGAATGTCGCTTCTTCTAAGTTGAAAAAAGTTTCCTTCCAGTACTCCTACCAAATCTTGGGCGATAATAACTCAAAAGATTGGGGGATCGTCAACAATGAGAATTTAGGCGCCTTAATTCCTGGCATTGCCTATGCCCTCGTCGGCATGCAGCAAGGAGAGGAAAAAGTGGTCTATATCCATCCGAAGCATAGCTACGGGGAAGACTCTTTCTTCGCGCCCAACATCTCGATCGTAGCCCAGATCCGCCTTTTGAGCTTTGAAGAAGGGGATCAATCGGTTGCGATTCTGCCGCCGCATCAGCTAGAAGCCCGTGAGTATAGGGATCTTATGGCGAAGTTTGAAGTGCTCCGCGCGGAAGAGATTTTTGATGAAGGGGTTGAGTTCTGGGATTCGATCAAAAGAAGTGGCGAATACATTGATTTTCAGACCTTTCAGAAAATCTTCAACACCTTTCCAGAAGGCGAAACTACCTACCTCGACTCAGATCAGGAAGGCCGTTTCGTGATGGATCTTCAATACCACCTGCTTTCCCTGCAGAGGTAAGTCTCCCAAATCGGCGGGGAATCTCCCGCCGATTCTTTTTCCACGTAAACATCTAAGATTAAATTCCTCCGCGATCTCTGCGTCCTCTGCGTCTCTGCGGTAAATTTTAAAATCCTGTCACAATACGCTGTGTTAGGCGATGGTTGCTATCCGGGTTAGAAAAATAACCGCAGAGACGCAGAGGACGCAGAGATCGCAGAGAAAAAATCAGAAGAAACCTCTCGACCCAGTCTGTTTTCGTATCTCATTGATTCTTAAGTCTTCCTGCAAATTCATTTCTCATAGAGAGTTCTCCTCGTAATTTTATTGTTGATTTATTGATCCCTAGTTTTTATTAGGGAGAATAGATGGCGAAACAATTATCTCTTAATATTTTAGATCAGAGAAAAGTATGACGTAATTGTGTTAAAGAAATTTAGCATTTTTGTTTTCGTTTTTTGTGCTCTTTTCTTATTCAAATTTTCTGAAAAAAATTTGATCGGCTCCTCCTTTTTTCTCAAAATCGGCTGCAATAGCGAATCGAAAGAATATTCTCTCTTTCTCGAAACAGGATGCAAAGGGGAAGAGCCTGTTCGTAAATTCATCGCCCAAAGATTTGTCCCCACAAGAACCGAAACGGCCATCATCCGCGGCTTCCGATTGGATCGGATCATGCCATCGATTGCAATGCAACCAGAAAAGAAAGTAGAAGAAACGGCTCCAGAACTGCTTCTGGTTTGCGAAGAGTTAGAAGAGGACGTCGAATTCGGAAACATAGAGATCCAAAATAGAGAGATCTCTACCGATTTTGATCCTTCCATCGAATGGAGAGAAGAGATCGAGCTGATGACGCTCTCTGCCATCGCGCACGACGAGTTTCAATCCTTGCCAGAGGAAATCGAAAGGAGAGTTGAAGAAGCGCATTGGGCTGAATTTGCCATAGAGATGAGCGAGCTCGAATTTCAGGTGATTGCAGGTTTCAGCATCGAAGAGTGGCCCATGGAACAAAAACTGTATTGGACCCTGGACGATGCAGATGAGCCGTCGATGACATTTGTGGCGATAGGCGATGAGCCGTTCGTAGAGTTGCCAGAAGCGATGGAGCAGCGAGGGGTCGAAATCCATTGGGCCGAATTTGCCATAGAGGCGAGCGGAAACGAGAGTGGCATCGCGGAAGGGTTCGGAATCGAAGAGTTGCGAACAGAGTCCCAATATGATTGGGCACTGGACGATGCAGACGAACCGTCGATGACATT
>CAYZHU010000107.1:0-6081 GCA_964477585.1 uncultured bacterium | reverse complement strand
TCTAACCACGGATGAGCGGGCTTATGAGAAGCGAATCGTTGACGATATTGCTGCAAGCTAGAGAGATCTAGATCGTTCATTTTGAAATGCTCTAAGATGCGGCTATCGGCGGACTCTCGGGAACGATCCGCCAACATCCGCCCAATCTCTTGTTCCGTACAACAATAATCTCCGTCGGCATTGCGACGGTAGGTGCCAGTCAGCGGATTTTGTCCGATGAATACAGGGCCTTGGTAACGAGTGGCGCGAGGAACGCGAATGGCCAGTATCACCCCTTTTAAATGCGTAACTTCTTGGACATCCCCGCTATCAAGGAGATTGACGTTCACTTTTCCTCGATTATTGATCGTATCCCAGAAGTTTTTCCTAATCGTTCCAACATCTTTAATAGCGCTGACTGACCCATCGTTTTCAACGCCGAGCAAGATAACACCACCCCGCGTGTTGGCCATTGCACTATAGGTCTCCCATATACTTCCCGGGAGCCCACCCTTCGCCGACTTATATTCCAAATCATCGCTCTCACCCCAACTTAAACGAGCAAGAATATCTAAAGGATTAAGAATCTGCTGAGAAGGGAGATCCATACGGAGTAAAAAAATACCTTCTACTCCAATCAAAAGTCAATTTTAAAACAGACAGGAGGTCACTACCACAATCGGACAAGAGGCCGAATGTGCCAGTTTGATCTGGCCTAATGCGTAACCGAAACTAATTATTTTGATAACATTAAAACAACAAACTAGATATAATTAAATAAACAAAACATTATATTAATCGAAAAAACTAGAAGATCCAGAAAAATGACTATCTCAATAATAAATTATATAAATAATTATTTAATCGCGCCGATGAAAGATCGGTGGTTTCCCGATTTGGAAGCACAAATTCGGGAAATCCCTGCTATCTATCAACATCGAAAAGATTTTTTTTCCATAGCGAAAGAACACGATCTGATGAATTTTTATACAGGTTGGAAAGAGCAGGATCGAGCAGATCCTCATTGGTTGAAGATTTTAAGAGTAGGAGACAAAATCCTCACAGGCCCCGTAAAACGGCGCTGCAATCCGGAATTATTGAAAGGTTCTTCTCTTTTAGCTGAAAATTTACGCTATTCAAAATGGTTGATGCGCTGGGTTCTCAATCGTGTTCCCCACAGTCGAAATTATATGTCGAGAACTTTTAGAGAAGAAGATCCAAATTGGTCACATCTGGGAATGGAAATGAACTCTTTCAGAGTTCAAATGAAATCTAGAACTCTTTTACAACTAGCGAAGAATATTGTGACTTCAGGACACGGAGTATGCGAGAATCTCGCTTTAGTAGGACTCATCCATTCGTGGCAAACGCATCCTGAAAAACCAGTGGAATGGGTCCATTGTTATGAAGGGAAACATCATCTTCTAATAATAGGCAGAGAAAAGGGAAGCAGCCCGAAAGATCATAGGACATGGGGGAAAGATTGCGTTTTTTGCGATATTTGGGCGGGGAAATGTTTTTCGGTTTCTCAAATAGAGCAGGAGCTCTACACTTATATCGGTGATTTTTATAGTTTTTCGAAAAAAATCACGTTTCCTCTTGTTCGTCCTTTTAACGCACAGATCCACAAAGTAGCTGTACTCCATGAGCAGACTCCCGAAAATATCCAGAAATTCCTAGGAACTTCAGAAAATAATCAAATATAGTTCTTGTCCAATGGAATGGGGGCGCCTGTCCTCCATTTCAGAACTTTTGATTGGCAGAAATTTTCCTCGTTACGTTACCATTCGTCAGAAGATTTTCTCATAGGCAGGCAATAGGATCAAATTGTACAATTGGCTCTCGGGTCTGCTCGCTTACACCACCGTTAACGGCGCTCTTCCTCCAACGGTCATTTACTACGAACCAAGCGTCGTGCAACTAACTGGAACTTTGAGGGAGTGCGTTTGTCCAGGACCTCCCGAATACGAAAACATAGAAATGGGAGATGCTCCAGAGCATGTTTTTGTGTTAACCTTGGACCATCCCGTGCATGTAAGAGAACTCATACCTAAAGAAGATTTTTTGGATGAGCCGGAAGACAATGTCACCGAAATTCAAGTCGCGGCTTCTTCAGGCGAAGCGCAACCCATTCTAGGCAAACATGTTAAAATTTCAGGCATATTGTTCCATGCTATTACCGCTCATCACAGAACAGAGGTAATCATGATCAACGACTCCATGAGCATATTAGAATAAATTTTAAAACATAGAAATCGTTGATCACTTAACAAAACCGCTTTAAAATTAGCCCACAAACAAAGGATTGATTTTATGGCAAATAAAACATACGTCTGGATTAAAGCCGAAGGAAATGCAGACAAATCCATCACGTACTACGACGAAGACGGCAACAAGTTAACTCGCTATCTTGATCCAAAAGCTAAAAATCCACCAAGAGGAACCAAATCTTGGCGCCACCAAAATCCTGGCAACATCAACCATGGCGATTTTTCTAAGCGTCACGGAGAAATTGGGTTCGCTTGTTATCCAAGCCCCTATGATCCTAAGAAAAAAATCTGTTTTGCCATCTTTCCTGACTACGAAACAGGTAGAAAAGCATTCGCAGCACTTCTGAAAACGGAAAGATTCATTGATCTGACCCTCAATCAGTTTCCTAGATTCTATACAGGCCTTCTTAAAGATGATCTACCAGACACCAACGAAGTCATAGAATATAGAAAAAACCTACGAATTATTTCAAAATTTAACATGGAACGCAAAATCCGTTCATTTGCGGGAGAAGAATACGAGAAACTACTTGACGCCATCCAACGCTGCGAGGGCTGGTATCCAGGCGATGAAACACCAGAACCTGCACCAGATAAAGTCATTGGAGTGAAATTCTTAAAGCATAAAGCCACAGAATTTCTAGTACAAACTGCGAATGGCGTACAAAAATGGCTCACCCGAGCGCAAGCTATCGCGCAAGCAGAAGCCCATAAACTCTTTGCGGTTGTAGTTCACGGGCAGTACGGCACCTATCTACGCCCCTACCCGCATCATCCCCGTTTCCATGACCTAATCGTTCGCTAGGGAGTTGATTCATCGACTCTCAAAGAACACGAACAAGCATGGAACTGCCATTTTATCTCGTATCCTAATCCCTTGCAGATGCCTGCTGCAAATGCGATAAGCATTTAACCCAGAAACGAACGAGAAATCGTCCAGAAGATTGGGGCCTGCTGGACGCATTCAGAATTTTCGACTGGAAAAAGACTTGCACTGCCCCTTGGAATGCAGCTTGAATCCGTCTTGCTTAATCATTGACTATAAATTAAATTTATTTTTACGATGTCCGCTCCTCAAAACATAAGGAGGGACGTATGTATGTTGACTCAGTAACAATTGATGATCTGAATGAACTATATAACTATGGTACAGAATGCCAAATAAGCCAATGGAATGGCAGAGTAGTGCAGGAGTTAGATAAGAACACTCTTCCATCTCATTTATCGACTTATTTAAAGGACATCAGACCTATGATGAGTGGCGGTAATTTAACGGGAGGAGTAAGCTATTCAGAAAAAGAAGGGTTAAAAGTCGAACTTAAGGTAAAAGCTAAGCTTGGACCAAGTAAAGATGAGGAATCTAAATCTAGTGAACCAGAAAACGCAAATTCTACAAACACTCAGGCTGAACTGAATAGCCAAGAGCGAGATTAACAATTAAAATATGAAAAAAAGACTCCTTATTATCAGCGTTATACTGTTTCTATTTGGAGTCTTTTTTTTTGAGAAATCGGCAAGAATAACCGAGTTAAACTCAAAGGCATTTACAAAGATACCCGTCCGTTTTTTCCCTATTTCCAATAGACCCTCCATAAATATTGAGATTGAAGGAAAAACATATTCTTGTCTGGTGGATCTGGGGTCTTCTCATGCCTTTGATCTACAAGAAAAATACCTCGACCAGATTATAGACAAATTAGAAGCTGGCGAATCTAAATACTATGACGCAACAGGAGCCCTTTTTACTACTCAGAAATACACAGTCCAAACAATTAAAATGGAAGATATCTGTTTCCATGAAAACTTCATTTACCTAGAGAATCCTGAATTCCTAAATAAAGATAGTAGGCATTGGCGCTCAATCTGGAATCGGCTTCTCCACCAGATCGAGCTACGAACAATACAAGGCCGCATAGGTCGTACGCTCTTTCAAAACAGAGACTCACTTTTCGACTTTCCCCATTCTGCTATTTTCTTGCTCAATGATCTGTCCACTTCATTCACAGAAACTGGTTACTCTATCGATCAATTCATCTCTCTTCCTTTTCAAATGGAAAATTGCGGAATTGTCCTAACTATGGAAACTGAAGAAGGAATAAAAAAATTATGTTTGGACACAGGGACCACCCATTCTGTTCTACGATATCCTTCTTCTGAAACTCAAGTGTATATAGAGACAACCCTAAAAACAGGAGATCACAATCTGGGAAAATGGCATTTCAAGGGTTACCCTCTTTCTGAAAAGCTGCAGTGTGATGGCATTCTAGGCACTGATTTTTTTAAGAAGCATGTGATAGCTTTCAGCTTCCACAACCAAGTCGTTTATATCCGACCAGTTCACAAATATTAAGGCTTCGACTTTTATAGCTATTTCTAACGCTGCGGGAATGGGTGAGTGATCTGACATAATTAAGCCAAACCGATCTTTAAATGTCTGCCAAGAGCGCGAGCTGCTTTTGCAAATGTTCTTAATGTAGAAGGAGATTCAGGATCCAAAATGCGGTCAACAGCAGATCGGCTTGTTTCCATCCGTTCAGCAAGTTCTGCTTTATCAATTCCTTGCTTCTTCATTTCTTTTTCCATTTGAAAAACAAAAATTCTCTTTGCCACAACTTCTTCGATTTCTTCTAAGATTCCTTCTTCTTTTAAGAAATCGTCAAAATTAGAGCCGATATGTTTATCCTTTTTCATGTTCCTCTTCTCCACACTTCTTTTGCTCTTTTTATTCCTATCTCCAAATCTTGTGAAGGCGTCTTCTGTGTTTTCTTAATAAATCCATGTAGCAAAACCATTTGACTCTCATGCATCACAAAGAGAATCCTGGCAATTGTATTCGAAAGAGTACTACGTACTTCCCACAACCCTTTTCCTAAATTCCCAACAAGAGGCATACCTAAAGGCCACCCTTCTTGCACCATCTTGATATCCTCTCCAATCGTCCGTCTTTCCCCTTTCTTTAGGGATTTAAGCCAATCTCTAACTGGCTCTTTTCCATTCTCTTGCTTATAAAAGTTAACAGAAATAATTTTTCGAGGTGCAATTTCGGACACAACACTCTCTTATTTTCGATTCTTATCCCCAATTTTACCAAATTTGGTACAAAAAAACAAGAATCTGAAAATTAAATCGGAGGAATATTCCCTACATACGGGAGACGGTTTGAAGACCGAGGATTTCGAGACCTTGCTTGAGAAGACGGGCGGTAAGTTCGCAAAGGACTAGACGAGGACCTTGCTCAGCGCTTCCTTCAACACGGCAATCGCGGAAAAAAGCGTTGAATTTCTCCGCTAGCTCATAAAGATAATCGGTCAATCGGTTAGGTAGAAGATCTCGGGCCATCATTTCAAGAACCTCTCCAAAACGGCGGATATGGACGCCCAAAGCGATCTCCGTTGGATGGGTCAGATCAATCTGATATTGATCAAGCACTTGATCCATATCAGCGCCCGTTTTTCGCTTGATCCCATTGATCCGTACAAAGGCATAAAGTAAAAAGACAGCTGTATTCCCCTCGAAACGGAGCATCCGGTCATAACTGAATACGTAATCTTTGGTCCTGTGCGATGAAAGATCTGAATATTTAACAGCTCCGATCCCTATCGCATGGGCCAAATGTTCAATCTCTTCACGGTCTACGTTCGGAAGCCTTTCGATGACCAATTCTCTCGCTTTATCGATCGCCTCCGTGAGCAGATCGATCAACTTTTCTGTATCGCCTGAGCGGGTTTTGAATTTTTTCCCATCAAGGCCTAGAACCAAACCAAAGCCTACATGATCCAACTGAATATGAGCGCGATTGAGCCATCCCGCCTTTTCTGCAGCAGCGAAAATC
>CAYZHU010000106.1:0-6094 GCA_964477585.1 uncultured bacterium | reverse complement strand
CTCCGCTTTTTCCCATTTTTCTTCCTAATGTCCCTCGGCAATCTCAAATGACTCTCAATCATCCCAGACATCGCGATCTCTGCTCTCCTACCTCAACAACCAATGCGATCAATTATTTACTTGGTTTGTCACTAGTAGACCCTATTTTTTTTGCCAGTAAAATTCACGACGACGAATTTGACATTTATGGAAATTGGATTTTAAACACCGCTGAAGTTTATGGACGGTTGAACGGGGCCTACCGCGCCCATGTAGAAAGGCTCCAAAGTTTCGAAGATCTCTATGCAGAGCTCTATCAAGGCAGGCCAGTCGTCGTCAGCGTGAAAGGGACCTTGCCTGGCGCCCCTCAACCCTACCGTTCAGGCCATTTGATTTGCATCATCGGTTATGAAGACTCCTCAGTCATCTGTATCGATCCTGCCTTTCCGGACAACGACTCGACTTTTACCCGTTATCCTCTGGATGAATTCCTCCAAGCATGGGGACGAAGATACAATATCGCCTACCTCTTCGCGCCCCGTTCCTAAGTTCCCAAAATTCACAGCCTCTCGGAAAAAGGGAGCACAGAACGGCCACGCAAACGCAAACGTTCACGATAATTGTATTCTTCTTTGGGGTGCGGGGCTTCCCCGCCTCTGTGGTGGCTATCTCTGTGGTGAAATATTTTTCGGAGAAAGGAAACTCGGTTCGGTCTCGGTCTCGCACGGAATTTTTCAAAGTCTTATCTAACTCCAGCGAAGCAGTAAGAATTTTGTTCTCTGCGTCTTTGCGTCCTGGCGTCTTTGCGTTGATTTTTTCGGAGAACGAAAGCTCGGTTCGGTCTCGGTCTCGGGCCCGGTCTCGGGCTCGCACGAGATTTTTGCACAAAGTCGCGATCTTAAAAAGATTTAAATCTTGCGCAAGATTTTCTTTAATCGAATTCCCGAAATCCGTATAAGGGTAGATCTTTTAAAATTGCGAGGAAAGTGAGATGCGTACTTGCTTTAGCATAGATCCATTGACAATCGACCCGAGAAAGAATGGCGATCATATCACATCCACCTTCCTCTCTTTGCTCTATGAAGGTTTGACCCGGATCGATCCGAATGGGGAAATTCAATTGGCATTAGCAGAATCGATCGACCTCTCCGCAGATAAAAGGACCATCCGGTTCCATCTCCGCGATGCTAAATGGAGCGATGGGAGACCTGTAACGGCCCACGATTTCGAATACTCTTGGAAAAAAATCTTAACTCCCAGTTTTGCTTCCCCTTGCCCATATCTCTTCTACAGCATCCGAAATGCAGAAGAGGCTGTAAAAGGAGAGATCCCCTTAGATGAAGTGGGAATCAAAGCTCTCGATGAACGGACCCTGCAAGTCGAACTCGAAAACCCAACCCCCTATTTTCTCTCTTTAGTTGCGTTCTGCAATTTCTATCCAATCCCGAAACATGTGGAAACGGAAAACCCGTGTTGGGAAAATAGGACAGCCAGTCAGCTCATCTGCAGCGGCCCTTTCAAGCTAGCCCATTGGAACAAAAAACAAGAGATAGTCTGTGAAAAAAATCCACTCTACTGGAACGCCGATCAAGTCACGCTGAAATCGATTCACATTAGCATCAATAACAACCCCTATTCGGTGCTCCAGCTCTTCGACCAGGATGAGATCGATTTAGCCTCTGTTGCACTCTGTTCCCTTCCTGTCGATGTTTTAGAGCGATATCGGCACGATGGAACATTAAAAATATTTTCCTCGGGAGGGACCGCGTTCTGTTCCTTCAATATCCATCAGTACCCTTTTCACAATAAAAATATCCGAAAAGCCTTCTCTTTTGCGATCGACCGGGAATACATCGTAATGAACATCACCCTTCTCGATGAGATTCCGGCCTCGAGATGCCTTCCTCCTTGTTTGGTGCAAAATGAAACCGAGCCTCTCTTCCCCTCTTTCAACATCCCCTTGGCGCGGAAATATTTGAATGAAGGGTTTAAAGAGCTTGGAATAGCAGAAAAAGAAAATGATTTAAATATCCGCTTATTTCTCAATAATTTAAATCTCACCTATGTCTCGACCCCCTTGAACCGAAAAATTGTTGAGGCTCTGCAAGAGCAGTGGAAGAAGGCGCTCGGGTTCAATGTGACCTTAAAAAGTTGCGATTTCCATTCTTTCATTCAAGGATTCAACAAGCGAAATTACAGCATGGGTCTAGCATCTTGGGTTGCGCAATTTAATGACCCGATGAGTATTTTTGAGAGGTTTAAATCGAAAAGCCTGCTCAAGAATTTTCCTGGATATGAAAGCCCGCAATTCAACGAACTGCTAGATCGATCTTCCAGAAACGCAAATCCCAAAGAGAGGAGAAAGATCTTAAATCAAGCAGAAGCTCAATTCTTAGAGGATATGCCGATCACTCCGATCTACCATTTTAATCATGCATTTTTAAGCAAATCTTACGTGACAGGCCTACAGATCAATGCTCTTGGCGGCTTCCATTTCAACAGGTGCCGGACCGTCTCCTCCTCCGAACACCAAATCGCCGTGATCTGAACAAAGGATGGACTACTTATTGTTTTCCCATATTTCCCAAGAAAGACAGTGAGAGCCTCCACCAAATTCAATAATGGCCTCTTGACTTTTTTCTCCTAAATAATCCACTTTGAAGCCAGGTTTTGTGGCCTTTATCGCTTCATCAAAGATTTTGCGATACTTCTCGAATTGTGGGAAAACTCCATTGGTAATGAAAAGCGTCGTCGCACGTGTTAATATCCATGTTCCATTCATAAAGTTAAATTCGCGTCTGTTGCTTTTATCTCGTCCGACCCCTGGAAGAGGATGAACAATAAGTCCAATCGTCTTTAGAGAATCGGTAAATTCCTGGTTAACCGATGAATCGACATAAACATCATGGCCATTGGGATTAACAAACATAACCATATCAATATGAAATTCGGGATTGGGAGTAAAGGCGATGTTTTCCAGAGGTACGCGGATCTCTTTAGAAATGAATTGTTTGGTCATTAGAGATTTTGCAACGACTTCCTTTGCCTTCTCCTTATAGATTTCACGATCTGCTTGACTCACAGGTTTTTCAAACTCTCGACATAATTGTAAGGATCTTTTGAATGCTAATGCATGCTGAATTGAGTTTGGGTTATTAGGGTCATCTTTTGCTTCTGCTGGAGCTTTTTCAAGTAAGTTTTGGTTTCTTGCTGCTCTAACTGCATCGTCGTCAGGAGGAGGGCACTGCTCTCTTAAGTCATTCAAGACTTGAGCAAATTCTTCAAAATATCCCTGCTCTTCTAATCCTATGATCGTAAGGAAGACGCTAAAAATGCCTATAACAGCTTTTGGTTTTTGAGCAACTTGATCGAAAAAGATAAAACCATTCCCCCCCTCAATTGTGCTGCGCAATCGTCTAAAGGGAATCTCCCATTTTCTATTTATCTGTTGGGCTTGCTCCACAATCTTTTTTTCAAACCCCTCGCCAAACAAGCCCCCCTGAGGACTCATATAATTTTTGCAAGAAATAGGGAGTATAGCTTGGACTTTTCGGGTTAACTGTTTATCTTTGATACTATAGGGAACTAAATGCAGCCCCGTAAAGTTTGTCAGTCTAGAATCTCTTCCCCATCCAGGATCAAGTTTAAGTGGAATCTGAATATTATGTCGTTTAAATACAATAGCAAATTCTTCTAGTATTGATGATTCGCCAACCACTAAAGCCCGGAGGCAGGGTTGAGGGATGACAGATTTGATCAGGGGAAGAGCTATGTCCGGAGTTTTTTCTTCCGAACCAGATTTTGGTCCGCATTGTTTCTCACAACAGGTATTACACCAATCTTTATTATCCCTAATCTCAGCAGTACTATATCTAAAACATTTAGAGCAGGGTATTGCAAGCGGAGAAAAAGTAGCCATTATTATTACTCATTAAATTTATTACGATAATTATATCAGTTTTTAACTTAATTTTAAATTAAAATTATTTTTATAATTAGCATAATATATTTTTCTTGAAAGGGCAGTTCGACGCTACCGCGCATCAGACACCGATTCTTCAGACTGCCTTGGGATAAATATTTTCATATCGCTTCCAATTAATCCTTGCATACAATATCTTGGTTTCCCCTATGAAAGGATTCATCGCTTTATGCATCTTCATTCTCTGTTCCTGCCAGAATTCTCATAAAGAAATGAAAAAGATGATCCGACTCAGCTTTCACGTAAATCCAACTACGGTTGATACGAGAAAAAATACCGATGTCTGCAGCTCAGCTCTTCTCTTCATGATCTATGAAGGGCTGACGCGGCTCCTTCCCGATGGGAGCACCGAGGCTGCGATGGCAAAAGCGATCGAGATATCGGAAGATGGGAAAGTCTACACTTTCCATTTGCGGAATGCCGTCTGGAGCGATGGACGGCCAGTATCGGCCCACGATTTCGAATACTCCTGGAAAAAGATCTTAACCCCCAGTTTTGCTTCCCCTTGCCCCTACCTATTCTACAGCATCCGAAATGCAGAAGAGGCAGTAAAAGGAGAGATTCCGATTGATGAGGTGGCGATTTGGGCCATCGATAATAAGACATTGAAAGTAGAATTGAAAAATCCGACCCCCTATTTCCTCGCCCTCATCAGCTTTTGCAATTTCTTCCCCATCCCCAAACATGTAGAAGAGGAGGATCCCCTGTGGCATTTGCGTTTGGACCGGACTTTAGTGACCAATGGCCCTTTCACACTTTCAAAATGGATCCCAAACCAGGAGATCGTTGTTATAAAAAACCCCCTCTACTGGGATGTCGATCATGTCAAACTCGATGGAATCCACATCAGCATCATCGGGGATGAAAAAACAACGCTCAAGATGTTCGAATCGGGCGATCTCGATCTCATCACATCTGTTACATCCCCCCTTTCGATCGACGATTTGATTTCAGCAAAAGAGAAGGGATTGATCGAGACAAAACCGATGGGGGGAACTCTCTTTTGCACCTTCAATCTCCAACATAAGCTCTTTCAAAATGCCTCTATCAGAAAGGCGTTCGCTTTTGCGATCGACCGCCCCTCCATTGTAGAGAATATCACGCAGCTCTCTGATACTGCAGCTACCCGTTTTATCCCCCATGCGATCCTCAAAAATTCGAAATAAAAATTCTACCCTACCTATGATCCAGTTGAGGCTAAGGTCCTGTTTCAGGAAGGGCTGACAGAACTAGGAATAGATAGAAGCTCTTTCAACAATTTGAGTTTAACTTACGAAGCGTCGGAATTGATCCGCCGGATCGCCCAGGCTGTCCAGCAAGAATGGAAAGAGGTGCTCGGGATAGAAGTTGAGCTCGATGAGTCTGATTTTAAAAACTTAGTCAGCAAGATGCAAAATAGGAACTACTCGATCGGCCTCAACTATTGGGTCGTCCAATACACCGATCCTGTCAGCATCTTGGAGAGGTTCAAACATCTCCATTCGAAAAAGAATTTTCCAGGTTATGAGAATCCCGAATACATAGAGCTTCTCGACCAAGCTGCCGCGATCAACGATCCTGAGGAAAGGATGAAACTTTTAGAGAGAGCAGAAGCGCTCATTATTTCCGATATGCCCCTTGCCCCGATATACCATTACAACCAGGTTTTTTTAAAAAATTCAAAATTCAAAAATATCCAATTTTCCCTCTTGGGGAATTTGATCTACAAAAAAATCGAGCCAGCTAATTTAGGAGAAGGGCCCTTTTTAGATGAAAATTGAAATTGAAAATTGCCGCTTCCCTAAAATCATCCAAGAACTCGTTGAATCGATACTCCCCGAAGATTTCTATCTAGAGGCCTCTAGCCACCGTCTTCTCAAATCGCTTCCGCTCTTTCTCACCCATTGCAACAAAGAAGAAGCTTCTTTTACGATGACCTATCTCACCCCAGCCGATTACACATCGGGGTCGCGCCGCTACGTGGCAGATATGCTGACCCGCTGGCTCATTCCCGAAGAGCCGCTCCAAACCTTAGGGTCGATTAGCTCCTATTTTACATTCAAGCATTGTCAGGCCCAGAGATTCTACATCGCCCAAGAAACTCTAAAAATAGATAGACAATAAAATAGGAAAATAATCCAAACAACCCTTCCC